>CALMQC010000295.1 GCA_937871895.1 uncultured Roseateles sp.
CGCCATGATGCTGACCACGGCTGCGATGCCGATGCTGATGCCGAGCATGGAGAGCAGGGTGCGCAGCCGGTTGCCCTTGAGGCTCTGCCAGGCCGAGGCCAGCGCCTCACGCCACTGCCCGCGCTTGCGGGACCACCAGCCGCCCCGGTTGCGCGGCGCAGCGTCTTCCACGGCGGGGGTGTGCCCATCCGGCGTGCCGCCGTCGCGGACGATGTGGCCGTCCCGCAGCTCGATCACGCGGCGGGCATGGGCGGCGACGTGGGCATCGTGCGTGACCAGGATGATGGTGTGGCCGGCCGCGTTCAGCTCCTTGAGCAGGGCCAGCAGCTCGGCGCCGGAGGCCGAGTCGAGCGCGCCGGTGGGCTCGTCGGCCAGGATGATCTGGCCGCCGTTCATTAGCGCGCGGGCGATGGAGACGCGCTGCTGCTGGCCGCCTGAGAGCTCGTTGGGCCGGTGGTGCATGCGCTCCTGCAGCCCGAGGCGCGTGAGCAGGCTTTCAGCGCGCTGCTGGCGCTCGGCGTCGGGCAGGCCGGCATAGACCGAGGGCAGAGCCGCGTTGCCGCGCGCATCGAGGTGCGGCAGCAGGTGGTAGCGCTGGAAAATGAAGCCAAAGCGCTCGCGCCGCAGCTGGGCCAGCTCGTCGGGCCCAAAGGCGCTGACGTCCTGGCCGTCGATCAGGAACTGGCCGCTGCTGGGGTTGTCCAGGCAGCCGAGCACGTTCATCAAGGTGCTCTTGCCCGAGCCGGACTGGCCCATGATGGCCACGAACTCGCCCGCCTCGATGGTCAGGCTGACGCCATCGAGCGCGCGCACCTCCTGGCCGCCGAGCTGGTAGCGGCGCACCAGCTCGCGGACTTCAATCAGCGGCTGCATCACTTGCTCGCTGCGGAGGCGGCAGAGGCCGCAGCCGAAGCGGCATCGGCCGCCGAGGGCGGCGCCAGCAAGACCTTCTCGCCGGCCTTGAGGCCGTCGAGCACCTGCACGCGGGCGCCGTCCTGCAGGCCGGTCTTGATGGGGCGGCGCTTCTGTTCGTTCTTGGCGTCGAGCACGGTCACGTCAAAGCGGCCGTCCTCGCCACGCTCGCCCAGCGCCACCATCGGGATGGTCAGCGCCTTGCTGGCTTTGCCGGTCTCGATGCTGACCTGCACGGTCATGTCGGACAGCAGCTTGCGGGCCTTGTTGTCCACCTCGAAGAGCACGTTGTAGAACACCGCGTTGCCGGCTCGCTCGGGCACCGGCTGGATGACACGCACCTTGCCCTCGTAGCGCTGCGCCTCGCCCGAGAGGGTGATGAAGCGCGCCACCTGGCCGACCTGGATGGCGGCGATGTCGGCCTCGGGCACACGGGCGCGGACGGTGATCTCGTCCATGTTGGCGAGCGTCACCATCACCGGGGTGATCTGCACGGCGATGACGGTCTGGCCTTCCTGCACCGGCAGGTTGACGACCGTGCCGTCCATGGGCGCGGTGATGGACGTGTAGGACAGGCGCAGCTTGCCCTTGGCCAACTCGGCGGCCAGGCGCTGGGCGGTGGCGGCGGCGCCGCGCAACTCGGCTTCGAGCTTGGCGACCTCGGCCTCGGCGCGCTCCAGGTCCACACCGGTGGTGGCGTCGCCGGCCATCAGGCGGCGCTGGCGGGCGAGCTCCTTGCGCAGCAGGCCGAGATCGACATTGCGGCTGTCGATCAGTGCGCGCTGCTGGGCCAGCGTGGCCTCGGCCTGCGCCACATCGCTGCGCGCCAGTTCGGGGTCGAGGCTGACGAGCAAGTCGCCCTGTTTGACCTGCTGGCCGAGCTGGACATGGATCTTCTTGACCTGGCCGCTGACCTGGGCGCCGACGTCGACCTTGAGGCGCGGCTGCAGCACGCCGGCGGCTTGCACGACCTGGGTGATGTCGGCCACCGTGGCCTCGCCGCTCGGTGGCGGCGGCGGCGGTGGGGGCGGGTTGAACTTGCGGTAGCCCGCCCAGCCCGCACCCGCGAGCGCGGCCACGAGGATCAGCTTGGCCCACCAGGGCTTGAGGGCGCGGCGCACCCGGTTCTTGGTCGTCGTTGTCATGCAGCTTCCGCTTCCTTGTGGGGGCGCAGTATCTGGGCAGGACACGGCGCCCGCCCATGCAAGGCCGACAGGCTGCGGATTCGATGGGCTGAAGCAGGCAACCAGCCGACGAACGGCCGGCCGGGCCGGCTCAGATCCCGGCGCCGGACTCGAACAGGCTGACCCGCGCGGCCGAGAGGCGCACGGCCTGGCCGGACTGCAGGCGCAGCTCGGCCGCCTTCTCGCGGCTGATCTCGGCCTCCAGCGGCTGGCCGTTGGCGCCCAGCAGCTCGACACGGGCGTTGGCACCAAAGCTCAGCACCCGCTCCACGGTGGCGGGCAGGCCGGGGGCGCTGGGGTTGAGGTCGATCTGCAGCTCGTGCGGGCGGATGTAGGCCTCGACCTCGGTACCCGGGGCGGCGCTGTGGTCGTGCGGCAGGCGGTGTTCACCCAGCAGCACATGCCCGGCGCCGGCCTGGCCGACGAAGCGGTTGACCGCGCCGAGAAAGCCGTAGACGAAGGGCGTGGCGGGCTGCTCGTAGACCTCGTGCGGGGCGCCGACCTGCTCGACCTTGCCGTGGTTCATCACCACCACGCGGTCGGCCACTTCGAGCGCTTCTTCCTGGTCGTGGGTGACGAAGAGGCTGGTGATGTGCAGCTCGTCGTGCAGGCGGCGCAGCCAGCGGCGCAGCTCCTTGCGCACCTTGGCGTCGAGCGCGCCAAAGGGCTCGTCCAGCAGCAGCACGCGGGGCTCGACGGCGAGGGCGCGCGCCAGGGCGATGCGCTGACGCTGGCCGCCCGAGAGCTGGGGCGGGAAGCGGTCGGCCAGCCAGTCGAGCTGGACGAGGCCAAGCAGCTCCATCACGCGCTTCTTGATGTCCGACTCGCTGGGGCGTTGCTTGCGCGGCTTGACGCGCAGGCCGAAGGCGACGTTGTCGAACACCGTCATGTGGCGGAACAGCGCGTAGTGCTGGAAGACAAAGCCGACCTGGCGCTCGCGCACATGGGTCTCGGAGGCGTCTTCGCCGTCAAGCAGCACGCGGCCGCTGTCTGCGGTCTCCAGCCCGGCAATGATGCGCAGCAGGGTCGTCTTGCCGCAGCCCGAGGGGCCCAGCAGCGCGACCAACTCGCCCGAGGGGAAGTCGAGGCTGACGTCACCGAGCGCCGTAAAGCTGCCAAAGGTCTTGCGGATGTTCTGGACTTGAATGCTCATGATGCGTGGGCGCGGTGCGCCTTCCACTCGACGTATTGCTTGATGGCCAGGGTGACCAAGGCGAGGAGTGCCAGCAGCGAGGCCACGGCAAAGGCGGCCGAGAACTGGTACTCGTTGTAGAGGATCTCGACGTGCAGCGGCAGCGTGTTGGTCTGGCCGCGGATGTGGCCCGAGACGACGGACACCGCGCCGAACTCGCCGAAGGCCCGGGCGTTGCACAGGATGACGCCGTAGAGCAGACCCCACTTGATGTTGGGCAGGGTGACATGCCAGAACGTTTGCCAACCGCCGGCACCAAGCACCGTGGCGGCTTCCTCTTCGTCGCGGCCTTGCGCCTGCATCAGGGGGATCAGCTCGCGAGCGACAAAGGGCAGGGTGATGAAGGTCGTGGCCAGCACGATGCCCGGCACGGCGAACATGATCTTGATGTCGTGCTCAGCCAACCAAGGCCCGAGCCAGCCCTGCGCGCCAAGCACCAGCATGAAGGACAGGCCCACCACCACCGGCGAGACCGAGAAGGGCAAGTCGATGAGCGTGAGCAGCAAGCCCTTGCCGCGGAAGTCGTGCTTGGTCACTGCCCAGGCCGTGCACACGCCGAAGACCAGATTGACGGGCACTGAGATGACGGCGGCGATGAGCGTGAGCTTCAGCGCTGACAGCGTCTCCGGGTCGGCCAGGGCTTCGAAGTAAGTCGCCCAACCCTTGCGCAGCGCTTCGACGAAGACGGCCACCAGGGGCAGCAGCAGGAAGAGGGCGAAGAAGCTCAGGCCAATGAACAGCAGGGCGCGGCGCACCCAGGGCGACTCGCGCGTCGCCGGATTGCGTTCATATTTCGAGGTCATCGCCGCACCTTTCCATCCATGCCACTGCGCCGCGCGTGCCAGGCCTGCAGCGCATTGATGACGAGCAAAGCCACGAAGCTGAACAGCAGCATCACGACGGCAATCGCGGTGGCGCCGACGTAGTCGTACTGCTCCAGCTTGGCAATGATGAGCAGCGGTGTGATTTCGCTGACCATGGGGATGTTGCCGGCGATGAAGATCACCGAGCCGTACTCGCCTACGGCGCGTGCAAACGCGAGTGCAAAGCCGGTGAGCAGGGCGGGCATCAGGGTGGGCAGTACCACGTGGCGTACCGCCTGCCAGCGGCTGGCGCCGAGGGCGCTGGCGGCCTCTTCAAGCTCGGTATCGAGGTCCTCCAGCACGGGCTGGACGGTGCGCACGATGAAGGGCAGGCCGATGAAGATGAGGGCGATCAGCACCCCCAGCGGCGTGAAGGCGAGCTTGATGCCAAAGCCTTCGGCGATGGACCCGACCCAGCCATTGGGCGCGCACAAGGCCGTGAGCGCAATGCCGGCCACGGCGGTGGGCAGGGCAAAGGGCAGGTCGATCAAGGCATCGACGATCTTGCGTCCCGGGAACTCATAGCGGACCAGGCACCAGGCGATGACGAGGCCGAACACCAGGTTGATGAGTGCCGCGATCAGCGAGGCGCCGAAGGACAGCTTGTAGGACGCAAGCAGGCGTGGCGAGGTGGCGGCCGCCCAGAACGCCTCAAAGCCGTGGCTGGCGGACTTGGTGAAGACCGCCGCCAGCGGGATGAGGACGAGGATAGAGAGATAGAAAAGGGC
>CALMQC010000296.1 GCA_937871895.1 uncultured Roseateles sp.
GCGACGAGCGCGTCGCGCGCCCGTCGCGCCAATGGCGGCTGTCGTTCCAGCCCCTCACGGCCACCTGGCGGCTGTCCACCGGCGGGCTGTCGCAGAGCTTCCCGTCGCTTGCCGACGCAATGGTGCCGATCTCTCGGGGCACCGGATGGCGCCTGGTCGAAGCCGACAAGCTCGAAGCCGGTGAGCGCTATTACGTCGAGTTCCGCCTTCAGCTCGACAGCACGCAGTTGCCGCGCCCCATGCAGCTCGACCTCGGCCAGGACTGGAAGCTGGGCGTGGAACGCACACTGAGGCTGGAGTGAGCGCCTCGACTTCGCACTCGGATCGTGGCTCCCGCGCCGGCTCGGGGGGGCACGGATGAGCAAGTCCACCCGCTGGGCGCTGGCCGTCAGCGCGATCGCCGTGCTCGGCGTCTCGCTGCTGCTGGTGTATCTGCTGTCGCTGGGCTCGGCAGGACGGACGCTGGAACGCCACTTCGTGTGGCTGTTCTGGATGAACGTGGCCGTCGGCGGGTTGTTGCTGCTGACGGTGGTGCTGGCTGCTGTGCGTCTGCTGGTGCGCTGGCGTCGCGGCAAGTTCGGCAGCAAGCTGCTGGCCAAGCTGGCCGGCATCTTCGCGCTCGTGGGGGTGATACCGGGCGTGCTCATCTACACCGTGAGCTATCAGTTCGTCTCGCGCAGCATCGACAGCTGGTTCGACGAGCAGGTGGCGGGTGCTCTGGACGCCGGTTTGTCGCTGGGTCGGGGGACACTGGACACACTGGCGTCCGACCTTGCGGCCAAGACGCGCAGCGCGGCCGAGCGGTTGTCCGACAACCGCACCGCCATCGGCCCGCTCGCGCTCGAGCGACTGCGCGATCAGCTCGGGGCCACGGATGCACACCTGCTGGGCAGCAACGGCCAGGTGCTGGCGACCGCTGGTGGCAGTGAGCTGTCCATCGTACCCGAGCGTGTCCCGCAGGCGTTGCTGCGCCAGTCGCGCGCCCAGCGCAGCGTGGCCGTGCTCGAGGGACTGGACGACGAGCCTGCGCCGGGAGTGCGGCAGAGCGCGCGGGTGCGCGCGCTGGCCTGGGTGCCCGCCAGCGACATCAGCCTGGCCGGATCGGAAGACCGCTACATCCTGGTGCTGCAGCCGGTGCCGTCGGCCCTGGTGACCAACGCCCTGGCGGTGCAGGCAGCCTACCGGGAGTACCAGCAGCGCGCGATCGCCCGCGACGGCCTGCGGCGCATGTACATCGGCACCCTCACGCTGTCCTTGGTGCTGTCGGTCTTCGGTGCGGTGCTGCTGGCCGTGATGCTGGGCAACCAGATCGCGCGACCGATGCTGCTGCTGGCCGATGGCGTGCGGCAGGTGGCCGACGGCGACCTGACCGCCAAGCCGGTGTTCGCCTCGCGCGACGAACTCGGCGGCCTCACCCGATCCTTTGCCCAGATGACCGAGCAACTCGCAGAGGCCCGCGAGCAGGTACAGCGCGGCGTGACTCAGCTCGAAGGCGCGCGCACCCGACTGCAGACCATCCTCGACAGCTTGAGCGCAGGCGTGATCCTGTTCGACCGCGAGCAGCACATCGACGTGGTCAACCCTGGGGCCACCCGCATCCTGCGCCAGCCGATGTCGGCCTACCTCGGGCGCACCCTGGCGGACGTGCCGGGGCTCGCCGAGTTCGCACAGGCCGTGTGGCAGCGCAGCGAATTGCACCGAACCAGCCCCGAGGCCGGCGAGCGCGACCACTGGCAAGACGAGTTCGCGCTGTCCACCGAAGGCCAGGGAACCGTGAACCTGCTGTTGCGCGGAGCCTCGCTTCCGGGCGGCGCTCGCCTGCTGGTGTTCGACGACATCACCGAAGTGGTCTCCGCGCAGCGCTCGGTGGCCTGGGGCGAGGTGGCGCGACGCCTCGCCCACGAGATCAAGAACCCGTTGACACCGATCCAGTTGTCTGCCGAGAGGCTGCAGCACAAGCTGGAGTCGCGGCTCGAAGGCACGGAGCAGGCCATGCTGCAGCGCTCGGTGGCCACCATCGTGGCGCAAGTCCAGGCGATGAAGCAACTGGTGAACGAGTTCCGCGACTACGCCCGCCTGCCAGCCGCGCGCCTGCAACCGCTGGACCTGAATGCCCTGTGCACCGAGGTGCTGGCGCTGTATGGACAGGCAAGCGAACAGGGCCGGCTCGAGACGAACCTGGCCCACGACCTGCCGCAGATCGAGGGCGACGCCACGCAGCTGCGGCAGGTCATCCACAACCTGGTTCAAAACGCCCTCGACGCGGTCGCAGAGCGTGCCGGCGGCCGGGTCATCGTGTCCACCGAGGCCGCCCGCAGCGAAACCGGCGAGCTTCGCGCAGTGCGCCTGCGCGTGGCCGACAACGGCGGCGGCTTCAGCGACAAGGTGCTCAAGCGCGCGTTCGAACCGTATGTCACCACCAAGGCCAAGGGCACAGGGCTGGGGTTGGCCGTGGTGAAGAAGATCGCCGATGAACACGGCGCGCGGGTGCGCATCGCGAACCTGCATACCGAACCCGCCGAAGCGGCGACGGCACAGGCCGACGGGGCCGGCCCGGTGACCGGCGCGCAAGTTTCGATATCATTTTCCCGCTTTGCCCCTGCGCCCCATCCCATCCATCCGCCCGTGGCCCTGGCCGAAACGGGCAACATCCCCCTGCGGGCACCGGCGGCGCCGGACGCACCGGGGCAGTGAGCACGCATGGCAACGATACTTGTAGTCGACGACGAGCTGGGCATCCGAGGCCTGCTCTCCGAGATCCTGTCCGACGAGGGTCACACGGTCGAATTGGCCGAGGACGCCGCCGACGCGCGCGCCGTTCGCGAGCGGTTGCGGCCCGATCTCGTGTTGCTGGACATCTGGATGCCCGATGTCGACGGCATCACGCTGCTCAAGGAGTGGGGCGCGGCCGGCATGCTGACGATGCCCGTCATCATGATGAGCGGGCACGGCACCATCGACACCGCGGTGGAGGCCACCAAGTACGGCGCCAGCGCCTTCCTCGAAAAGCCGATCACGCTGCAGAAGCTGCTGCGCGCCGTGGAGCAGGCGTTGGCCAAGCCCACGCCGCGGCCCGCTGCGAATGCCGCGCCCGGCGCGCTGACGTCCCATGCGGCAGCCTCGCACGAGGCAGCCGCCATCGCCGGTGTCCCGCCAGTACCGCCTGCGCCCACGGGCCCGCAGCCCGAACAGGTGTTCGACCTCGATCGTCCGCTGCGCGAGGCGCGAGACGCATTCGAGAAGAGCTACTTCGAGTTCCACCTCGCCAAGGAAAACGGCTCGATGACCCGCGTGGCCGAGAAGACCGGCCTGGAGCGCACCCACCTGTACCGCAAGCTCAAGCAGCTGGGCGTCGACCTCAGCCGCAACAAGCGCGGCGGCATGCTTTGACCGGCCAGCCGCAGTAGCCAGTGGCCGAAAACCGCTATACTGGCGGGCTTCGGCCTGGTAGCTCAGTTGGTAGAGCAGCGGATTGAAAATCCGCGTGTCGGTGGTTCGATTCCGCCCCAGGCCACCAGATTTTCCTTGTAAAACAAGCACTTAGCGCACCCCTGGCGGGTGCGCTTTTGCGTTGTGCGCGCTCAGTACGTGACCAGTACGTGAGAGCCATGCTGCCAAGCCCTCCGCCAGAATCGCCGCAGGAGGAGAAGCAGCATGCATGCAACACTTGTCAAGATTCAGCGCAAGCTGACGGAGTTGATCAACCAACTGCAGAGCGCGATCCCCAATGACGAGCCGTTCGGCCCCGCTCACGGGAACTGGTCCTTCCCAGGTCTGACCAAGTCGGAGCTAGTTGAAGAGGCGCAGTCGATCATCGACATGATCGGGAGTGCCGAGGTTGATGAGCTTGGTGCGCGAGAGGCTCGGATAGCGGACTACATCCGACGCATTGACCATCTGCGTACCCAGACAGTCGGCCAGACGTGGGGCAACGCTGGCCAGGCCGCGCCCGCCTACATGCTGACCCTTGACGGCTTGCGCAAGGCCGTGGCTCCGTTGTACCCAACCCAGACCGACGATGAGCGCGGCGAGGCCGCAGCAAAGCTTCGTAAGCTGGTTGCACAGGTTCGGAGCATGGAGGCTCGGATCAAGGAGTTGGAGCCGCGTACCGGGTCCCTCGCGACGATGGTTCAGCGCATCGAGAACGCCTACGACGCAGCGGATCAGTTGCCTACTGACCTAGAGGCGCTCGCCGAGGCTCGCGGCACGATTGAACAGCTTGCGAAAGACGCGGGGAAAGATCAAGGAGAGATCGCCGGCCTGCGCGAGAAAGCAACCACCCTGACCGGCGAACTGGGGCAGAGCGCAACCGACGCCAAGGCGGTCCTTGAGCGGTGCGAAACGGCCTATTCCGCCGCGACCAGTGTTGGCCTGCGGCGGCGTGCCCGGCGTCAATTATCTTGAGCTCAGGCTAGTTGACGCCGGGCAGCCAGCTCCTGCGCTCCTTGCGCGGGGCCGCGGCTGGGCGCAAGCCGACCTGCTTGTAGTTGTCTTGTGGCATGATTACAGAAAAGTAGATATTTTATTGGCGAGCTAGACAAACCTACTTTCCGATGACCTCTCGTAGATGAACGCACCCTCCCGCAGGACATACCTGGGCTACGAGGCGCTGGTACGTAGATTCCAGCTGCGCGTACCTCCGCTGCGTCGGGTGTTTTTGGCCACTGAGCGGACGCTCGGGTCTCGAGTCGTGAGCGCAGATGGTGAAGAGCGCATCGAGCTACCGCTGCAACGCCTCTCGGACCCCGAGTCACTGGTCGGACTGCTCACCTTTGCTCTCAAGCGAGAGCACCTGAACCTAACAGTGTTGGGCGCGCTGTTCGAGCTGCCGGAGGTCCTCGATGGCGTTCAAGCGTGGCTCCGAGACAAGCCCAGCTCAAAGTATTCCCGGATGGCTGGACACCTCGCTCACTGGCTGACGGGACACGAGTTCGACTACACCCTGCCAGCAGGTAGCCCGCGGGTGGCACTTCTCGACGCGAAGCAGTACGTGACGGGGCCGGGCATCTCCGACCCGAGGTTCGGCATCGTCAACAACTTGCTTGGCGACAAGTTCTTCAGCCCGCTCATCCGGCGCAGCGACAAGCTCCAGGCCTTGCTGGATGCGGGCCTGGCGGGGAAGGTCACCGACGCGTTCCGGGGCATTGAACCCGAGATGCTTTCACGCGCCGTGGACTACCTCTACCTTTCAGAGACTCGTTCGACCTACACCATCGAGGACGAGGTTCCGGACAATAACCGGGCAGCGAGATTTCGGCGCCTGCTGGAGCAAGCTGGAGAACCCGGCCTGCTTACCGAAGAGCAGCTGTGCCAGTGGCAGTCCCAGATTGTCAGTTCCCTCTCGGCTGAGTACCAGTTCCGCCCTGGCCAAAACTGGCTCTCCCGTCCGGGGAGGCTGCGCAACATCGCCGACTTCATTCCTCCGCCGCCCGGGCTGGTTCGGCCGATGATGGACGCTGTTTCGGCATTGGCCTCGTTGGCATCCGCCGGGAAGCTCGACCCCGTGCTTGGGGCTGCCTGTGCGTCCTTTGGCTTGGTCTTCGTCCACCCTTTCCTGGACGGCAACGGTCGGTTGCACCGCTTCCTGCTGCACCACGTTCTGCGCCAATCAGGATTTACGCCGGCCGGCGTCGTGTTGCCGCTGTCATCCCGCATGCTCAAGCAGCTGGACCGCTATTCAACGCTGCTCAAGAGCTATTCGCGCCCCCGCACCGAGCTGCTCGAATACATGCTTGACAGCGACAGTGCGACCATCGTTGTGAAGTCGGCCCAGCCCTTGTGGCTGTATGCGTACTTCGACGCCACCGACATCTGCGAATTCATCCTGGAGTGCTGCAAGGCTTGCGTCGAGGAAGACCTGGCCACAGAGGTGGTCTACCTGCGCGCGCACGATGCGGTCGTCAAGGAGCTGGAGACGTGGCTGGACCTGCGACAGTCGGCACTCAATGCCCTCATCGACATCATCGTCCAGGGCAACGGGACACTGTCGAAGACCAAGCGGAAGCACAAGCTTGTTGAGGGCCTGACCGATGCCCAAATCGAGCGCATTGAAGCGACTGTGAGCGAACACTTTGCCTCGTATATCGACAGCCGAGCCTGAATGCGCCTCGATGGGTGAGGTCCGGTTGTCCAGGCGAACCTGGCTGCTCGCTCACCGGAGCGCTGCGGTGTGCACCTGGGCGGTGGGAAGGCATCTCGCTCAGTAGATGCTTCCTTCCTAAAAAAGACCAAAAATAGGCCTTCTGTGGGACCGCCTAGAGGTTCTCCAGGACGTCTCAAGCGGCTGTAGAGGTCAGAGCGGGTCAACTGGCAACCGAGACGGTCGAGTAGATTGTTCCCCCCCGCGGAGCCGCCGAAAGTAGACCTTCATCCGAAACCCTAAAGGTCCCCCGCCGGGCTCCAGGCCCATGTAGACGCCTCCAGCCCGCTCGGCCGGGTGGGGTGTTCACCGCGCAGCGGAATGAGAGACGGCTCTTGCTTCGACCTGAATGGTAGATTTTTCATTCAGAAGAGGCTACGAAGGTAGAAAGACTTCCGAAGCGGTAGAGGCTTCCATCCGTCCCCTGCCGGCTCCTAGGCGTTTGGGGAGCCAGCGGTGACGAGGCACTTCCCCGCGATTACCGAGCCGGCCCGCTTCGGCGAGTTGCTCCGCGCGATCGACCACTACGCGGCGACGCCGGTCGTGCGTGCGGCGCTGAGGCTTGCGCCGATGCTGTTGCTTCGCCCCGGTGAGCTGCGCTTCGCCGAGTGGGTGGAGATCGACCTCGAAGGCGCGCTGTGGACCGTGCCGTCGATGCGCATGAAGCGCGAGCTGAGGCAGAAGCTGCATGGTGCGCCCCACCTGGTGCCGTTGTCTCGGCAAGCGGTCGCCGTGTTGCGCGACCTGCAGCCGCTGACCGGCAACGGACCTTTGGTGTTCCGCGGCGAGCGCCATCATGACCGGCCGATGAGCGACAACACCGTCAACGCTGCGATGCGTGCCATGGG
>CALMQC010000297.1 GCA_937871895.1 uncultured Roseateles sp.
TAGGCCTTTTGGACTTCAGCGAACCTTGCTGAACTCTAGGATGGTGGAGCCGGGGGGAATTGAACCCCCGTCCGCAAGCCATCACCGGACAGATCTACATGCTTAGCCGGCTGATTTGAATCTCGCGGTCAACTCGCGCAGTGGCACGCTAGCTTTCCCGCCAGTCACTTGATCTTGCAGCCCACCGAGTGACCCGATGCACTGCCAGCCGATGTGAATGACTTCTCAGCACTTCAGACCTTGCGGTCTTGGTACCCGGCCCATCGGCCAACCGTTGAGAAGCTCAACCGCAATTAAGCGGCGAGTGCGAACGTAGAGTCGTTTGCAGTTACTTTTTTTCCAGTGGATTTACGAGCGAACTGGTGCTCGGCATGCCCCACCTCGGATCCGCACCTACGTCGAAACCGGGTCGGCCCCGTGGAGCGCATCTTAGGCCAGCTTGAGGCAATTCAAGAGCTGGAGCGGCTCATCGATGAGCGCGTCTGCGCCCCAATGCTCGATGTCACGTTCAACGCCCAGATATCCCCATCGCACGCCAATGGTCTGCATGCCGGCCGCGCGTCCCGCCTCAATGTCGCGCGGGTCATCGCCCACGTAGAGGCAATCGCCGGGGCTGACGGCGAGCGCAAAGCAAGCATGTATCAATGGCGCTGGGTGCGGCTTGCGGTGGGCCGTGGTGTCCCCGCCAACGAGCACGGCCGGCTGCAAGCCCAGGCCGTGGCATAGCGGCGCAGCCAGTGCGTGGCTCTTGTTGGTGACGATGCCCCAGGGCAGGCGGGCGGCTTCGAGTGACTCCAGCAGTAGCGGGATGCGCTCGAAGAGCGCCGAGTCCTGCAGCAGCACCTGCGCGTAGCGGCTCAGGTACTCCTCCCGGCACGCGTCGTAGCCAGGGTCACCGGCCTGCATGTCAAAAGCGACACGCAACATGCCGCGCGCGCCCGATCCACAGTGAGCTCGGTAAGCCCAAGGATCCAAGGGCGCCATGCCACGAGCCAAGCGCATCGCATTGGCAGCTGCCGCGAGATCCGGCGCGCTGTCGACGAGCGTGCCGTCGAGGTCGAAGAGCACGGCCTTGGGCCGCACGCTCAAACGTCCATCGGGCGCTGACACGCCATCAGGTAGTTGACGTCGGTATCGGCCCCGAGCGAATAGGTCTGCGTCAACGGGTTGTAGCTCAGACCGCGCATGGCAACGATCTCCAGGCCAGCACCCCTGCAGGCCTCCGCAAGTTCTGAAGGCCTAAGGAACTTCTGGTACTCGTGCGTGCCCTTGGGAAGCATCCGCAGCAGGTACTCAGCACCGACGATCGCCAGCATGAAGGATTTGAGATTGCGGTTGAGGGTCGAGAAGAACACCCAGCCGCCAGGCCGCACCAGCGTTGCACAGGCCCGCACGACCGAAGCTGGGTCGGGCACGTGTTCGAGCATCTCCATGCAGGTCACCACGTCGAAGGATGCCGGCTGCTCGGCCGCCAGCGCTTCGACGGCCACTTCCCGATAGCGAACACCCTGCGTCTGCGCCTCAAGCGCATGCAGCTCCGCCACCCGCAAGGGTTTGGTGGAGAGATCGATGCCCAGCACCACGGCGCCACGCCGCGCCATCGAGTCAGCCAGGATGCCGCCGCCACAGCCCACATCGAGGACCTGCTTGCCAGCGAGTGCCGCCAACTGGTCGACCCAGTTGAGCCGCAGCGGGTTGATCTGATGAAGCGGTTTGAACTCGCTCTCCGGGTCCCACCAGCGGTGGGCCAATTCACCGAATTTCGCGAGTTCCTGAGGATCAGCGTTGATCATGCGTGGCGACTGCAAAGAAAAAGCCCCGTCAGCAGAACTGGACGGGGCTGTTGGCGAAACGGCGCGCTCAGCGCGCCTTTCGATCACTTGCGGCGGGTACCGACGACCTCAATCTCGGTGCGACGGTTCTTGGCGCGGCCATCGGCGGTCTTGTTGTCCGCCACGGGCGCCTTCTTGCCCTTGCCTTCGGTGTAGACGCGGTTGGCTTCAACACCCTTGCTCACCAAGTAGGCCTTGACGGCTTCGGCGCGCTTGATGGACAGCGTCTGGTTGTATGCATCGCTGCCGACCGAGTCGGTGTGACCGACGGCGATGATGACTTCCAGGGTGATGCCCTTGACCTTGTCGGCCAGGTCGTCCAGCTTGGCCTTGCCTTCGGGCTTCAGAACAGCCTTGTCGAAGTCGAAGAAAGCGTCGGCAGCGTAGGTCACCTTGGAAGAGGTGGGAGCAGCGGGCTTGGCAGCAGGTGCAGCGGGAGCAGCCGCGGGAGCAGCAGGCGCAGCAGCCGGAGCGGGAGCAGGAGCAGCCAGAGCGCCGTCGCAGCCAGGGGCAGCGGTGGCCGGCGTCCAGTTGGCGTCACGCCAGCACAGTTCGTTGGTGCCGTTCTTCCAGACCAGCTCGTTGGAGCCGTTCTTCCAG
>CALMQC010000298.1 GCA_937871895.1 uncultured Roseateles sp.
TCGCATTGCTTGTGCAGCTTCGATGCAGTCGGCGTTGGCGTATCGAGCGACTGGGCTCTAGCGCCTCAATCGGGCAGTCCGACAAACGGACTGCGGCCCGTTTCCTCCGGGCATCTCGAACGTTTGGGGTTGCCCTCAGCTCACAACCCACACGCCTTCTCAATCGCCGCCAACTCCTCCCCACTCAACGCCGCCGCCTGCGCCGCATTGATCGCATCGTCGATCTGCGAGGGCCGGCTGGCGCCGATCAGCACCGAGCACACCGCCGGACGCTGCAGCAGCCAGCGCACCGCGAGCCCCGCCAGCGGCTGACCACGTTCCTGCGCGATGACCTGCAGCGCGCGGACGCGTTGCAGCACGGTGTCGGTGATCATCTCGGGCTTCAGGAAAGTGCCGGCCTTGGAGGCGCGGGAGCCTGCGGGGATCTTGCCGTCGAGGTACCGGTCGGTGAGCATGCCCTGAGCCAGGGGCGAGAAGGGGATGCAGCCGATGCCTTCATCGACCAAGGCGTCGAGCAAACCGTTCTCGGGGCCACGGTCGAAGAGGTTGTAGCGCGGCTGGTGGATGACGCAGGGCGTGCCGAGCTGGCGCAAGAGCGCAGCGGCATGGCGCAGCAGCGGGGCGGGGTAGTTGGAGAGGCCGACGTACAAGGCCCGGCCGCTGCGGACGATGGCGTCGAGCGCGCTCATGGTCTCTTCGAGCGGGGTGTTGGGGTCGGGGCGGTGGTGATAGAAGATGTCCACGCGGTCGAGCTGCAGGCGCTTCAAGCTCTGGTCGAGGCTGGTGAACAAATACTTGCGGCTGCCACCGTCGCCGTGCGGCTCGGGGCCCATCTGATAGCCGGCCTTGGTGCTGATGATGAGTTCATCGCGCAGGCCGGCGAGGTCTTCTTTCAGCACCTTGCCGAGCAGGGTCTCGGCGGACCCGGGCGGGGGGCCGTAGTTGTTGGCCAGGTCGAGGTGGATGATGCCGCTGTCGATCGCGCGGCGCAGCACGCGGCGGGCCATGGCTTCGTCGTCCCCGGCGCCAAAGTTGTGCCACAGACCGAGGGCGATCTGGCCGAGCTTCAAGCCACTGCGGCCGCTGTGCGGGTAGCCCTGGCGCGAGAAGCGGGCGGGGTCGGCTTGCCAGTTGGGGCGGTCCACGTCGGGGAGTTGGCTCATGGGGCGGGGCAGCGGCGATGCTGGCGTGCTGGGGGTGGGGCCGCGAGTGTGCCCCGAAACGCCTTGGCAGCGGTTTCAAGCTGATTTCAGCGCGGTGTCGTCGTGGGCGGCACCACCGGTTTGACGGCGGCATCTGAGGTCATGGCCTTCCAGGCCGCAAGCACGGCGATGACGGCAATCCTCAAAAGCGAGCAACAGCCAGACGCCTACGCCTGCGCCGCCTCGGCGCTCATCCCCAAGCGCGTGAGCAGTGCCCGATCCGCATCCGCCTGCGGGTTGCCGGTGGTCAGCAGTCGGTCGCCATAGAAGATGCTGTTCGCGCCGGCATAGAAGCACATCGCCTGCAGCGCCTCGTCCATCGCCTCGCGGCCTGCCGACAAGCGGACCTGCGACTTGGGCATGGTGATGCGCGCCACGGCGATGGTGCGGACGAACTCGAAGGGGTCGAGCTTCTCGGTTTTGCCGAGCGGCGTGCCTTCGATGGCGATCAGGTTGTTGATGGGCACCGAGTCGGGCGCGGGGTCGAGGTTGGCGAGTTGGGCGATAAGGCCCGCGCGTTGGGTGCGGTTCTCGCCCAAGCCGATGATGCCGCCGCTGCAGACCTTCATCCCGGCGTCGCGCACGCGGTCCAGGGTGTCGAGGCGGTCCTGGTAGGTGCGGGTGGTGATGATCTCGCCGTAGAACTCGGGCGAGGTGTCGAGGTTGTGGTTGTAGTAGTCGAGCCCGGCCTCGCGCAGCTGGCCGGCCTGGGTGTCGCTCAGCATGCCGGCGGTGACGCAGGTCTCCAGCCCCAGGGCCTTGACCTCGCGGACCATGTCGGTCAGCTGCTCCATGTGCCGGTCTTTGGGTGAACGCCAGGCGGCGCCCATGCAAAAGCGCGTGGCGCCGCTGTCCTTGGCCGCCTTGGCCGCGTCGATCACGTCGCGCAGCGCCATCAGCTTGTCGGCCTCCAGGCCGGTGTCGTAGTGGCTGGACTGCGAGCAGTACTTGCAGTCCTCCTCGCAGCCGCCGGTCTTGATGGACAGCAGGGTCGAGAGCTGCACGCGGTTGGCGTCGTGGTGCTCGCGGTGCACGGTGGCGGCGCGGTGCAGCAGGTCCATGAAGGGCAGGTCGAACAGCTGCTCGATGTCGGCCACGCTCCACTGCCCTTCACGAGTCTTGAGGGGGCGGTGCAGGTGCACGGTTTGGACGGGAGCGTTCATGGCGTCTTCATCAGGTTTTGCAGCGCGGCGGCGTCCAAAGGAAGCGCCACCGCAGCGGGGGAAGGGC
>CALMQC010000299.1 GCA_937871895.1 uncultured Roseateles sp.
AAGCGCTTCTTCGGCGCGGCGCGCAACATCGAGGAAGGCGGCTCGCTGACCATCATCGGTACGGCCCTGATCGACACCGGCTCGAAGATGGACGAAGTCATCTACGAAGAGTTCAAGGGCACCGGCAACTGCGAAATCCACCTGGATCGCCGCATGGCCGAGAAGCGCGTCTACCCGTCCATCCTGATCAACAAGTCCGGCACCCGCCGTGAAGAGCTGCTGCTCAAGCCCGAAATCCTGCAAAAGAGCTGGATCCTGCGCAAGCTGCTCTACAACATGGACGAGATCGAGGCGATGGAGTTCATCCTCGACAAGATGAAGGCGTCGAAGAACAACCTGGACTTCTTCGACATGATGCGGCGCGGCGGCTAAGCTGCCACGCCCCGCCAAAGGCCCCCACTGGCCAGAACATCGGCTTTCCCGCTAGAATCGCGGGTTTTCCGCCCAGACACCCCTGGTAAGTGCGCCGCTCAGCAGTCTCAAGCAAGGCGTGGCTACCAACCTAGCCAAGAGGTTCCCATGAAAGAAGGCATTCACCCCAATTACCGTGACGTGGTCTTTGTTGACCTGTCCAACGGCTTCCAGTTCGTGACGCGCTCGACCTTGCAAACCAAGGAAACCATCGAGATCGACGGCAAGACCCTGCCGCTGGTGAAGCTGGAAACCACCAGCGAGTCGCACCCCTTCTACACGGGCACGCAAAAGAGCATCGACAACCTCGGTGGCCGCGTCGAGAAGTTCCGCAACAAGTTCCGCGTCGGCATCAAGAAGTAAGCCTGACCGCTTGTGCGTCGAAGGGCAGCCTCTGGCTGCCCTTTGCTTTTGGCCCGCGCAAACTTGCACTGGCTTCTTTGTGCGGCATCATCGCGCCACCTTGAACGCCCCCACGCCCACCCCCGCCATCGTCTCCGAGCGCAGCGCCGAGCGGCTGCCGCGCTTGGTACTGCTGCTGCTGTGCATCGCCTACGTGGTGCCAGGCGTGTTTGGGCGGGACCCCTGGCGCAACGCCGACCTCAGCGCCTTTGGCTTCATGGCCAGTCTGGCCAAGGGCTCGGCGCCCTGGTGGCAACCGGCCATTGCCGGCATCCCGGCTGAGGGCGGGCCGTTGCCCTACTGGCTGGGTGCGCTGGCCATCAAGCTGCTGCCCTGGCTGGATGCGGCCGTGGCGGCGCGCCTGCCCTATGCACTGGTGCTGGCGGGCGTGCTGGTGCTGGTTTGGTATGCCGCCTTCCACCTGGCGCGCACCGAGGCCGCCCAGCCCATCGCTTTTGCCTTTGGCGGCGAGGCACAGCTGGTGGACTACGCACGGGCGCTGGCCGACGGGGCCCTGCTCGCCAT
Organism: uncultured Roseateles sp.; assembly: GCA_937871895.1. Classification (GTDB taxonomy): domain Bacteria; phylum Pseudomonadota; class Gammaproteobacteria; order Burkholderiales; family Burkholderiaceae_C; genus Pelomonas. The sequence continues at coordinate 1,339 of CALMQC010000299.1, forward strand.
GATCGCCACGCTGGGCCTGTTGTTGCTGGGACACGAGACCACGCCCGAGTTGCTGCAGTTGCTGGCGGCCAGCTGTTACCTGTATGGCCTGGCAGCGGCGCCCTACCGGCCCGGGCGGTCTCGATTGGCGGTGTTTGCCGCCCTGCCCTTGCTGGCCGCCAGCGGCGCTCCCAGCGTGGCGCTGTGGCTGGGGGCGCTGGGGCTGGTGCTCGCGCACCGCTCCAGCTACGAGGCCGCGCAGCGCCTGCGTGTGTGGCTGCTGGCGTCCATGGCCACCGCTGTGATGGCGGCCTGGCTGTTTGACGCCTGGGCCTGGCGGCTGCGGCCCATGGCCGACCTGCCGGCCCTGATCAATCTCATCGCCTGGTTCACCTGGCCAGTGCTGCCGATGTCGCTGTGGGCGCTGTGGCGCTGGCGCAGCCACCGCCTGCGTCGGCACATCACCATCCCGCTGGTGTGCGCGCTGGTGCCGCTGGGCGCCTGCGTGGCCATGAACGGGGCCGACCGTGCGCTGCTGCTGGCCCTGCCGGCCCTGGCCGTGCTGGCGGCATTTGCGCTGCCCACGCTGCAGCGCGGGTTTGCGGCGGCGGTGGACTGGTTCTCGGTGCTGTTCTTCAGCGCCTTCGTGCTCTTTGTCTGGATCTACTACCTGTCCATGCACACCGGCTGGCCGGCGCAGCCGCTGGCCAATGTGCGCAAGCTGGCAGCCGGCTTTGAGCCCAGCTTCCAGCTGCTGCCCTTGCTGCTGGGCGCGGCCGGCACGCTGGCCTGGCTGGCCCTGGTGCGCTGGCGCACCGCGCGGCACCGCCATGCCATCTGGAAGAGCCTGGCGCTGCCGGCGGGCGGCGTGGCCGCCGTGTGGCTGCTGGTGATGACGCTGCTGCTGCCGCCGTTGGACTACGCGCGCAGCCTCACGCCGCTGCTGGCCAGTGTGCGACCGCATTTGCCGCTCGATGCGCCTTGTGTGGCCGGCCGTGGCCTGAGCCTGCCGACGCTGGCGGCCCTGCAGTTCCAGGGCGGCTGGCGCATGGAAGCGCGCAGCGACCTGTCTCGTTCGGCATGCCCCTATGCCTTGCTGCAAGCCGGGCAGAGCATGCCGGCGGGCTGGGTGCTGGTGGCCGAAGTGCGCCGACCGACCGACCGCTCCGGCGCGCAGGCGCTCAGCGTGTTGCGCCGGCCGTGAGCTGAGCCACCATGGCCTCGGCACCGAGGCTGTGGTCTCCGCCCTCGCGCACCCGCGCCGCTGGGAAGACCAGCCGAAAACGCGAGCCTTTGCCCACTTCGCTGTCGATCGCCAACTCGCCGCCATGGCGCTGCATCACGTGCTTGACGATGGCGAGCCCCAGGCCCGTGCCGCCGGTCTCGCGCGAACGGCTGCCGTCCACGCGGTAGAAGCGCTCGGTCAGCCGCGGAATGTGCTCGCGCGCGATGCCAATGCCATGGTCCTGCACCGACACCTCACCCGAGCCGTCTTCCAGGCGCCGCCAGCGCAGCTCGATCTCGCCACCGTCGGGCGTGTAGCGCACGGCATTCGAGGCCAGATTGCCGATGGCACTCAGCAACTCGGCCTCCACACCCGCCAGCTCCACGCCGGTGGCGGCGTCGAAGCGGATCGGGTGCCGGCCGCTCGACAAGGCTTGCGCGTCGGCCGCAGCACGGGCGATCAAGGTATCGAGCTGCACCCAGCGGTCCGAGGCCGGACGCGGGCTGCCTTCCAGCGTGGCCAGGGTCAGCAGGTCGGCCACCAGGGTTTGCATGCGACCGGTCTGCGTGCTCATCAGGTGCAGCACCCGCTCGCGCTCCACGCCCGTGAGCGGCAGGGACTGCAGCGTCTCGATGAAGCCCGCCAACACGGTGAGCGGCGTGCGAATCTCGTGCGAGACATTGGCCACGAAGTCGCGGCGCATCGCTTCGGCGCGCACGCGCTCGGTGATGTCTTGCGTGAGCACCAACCGGTAGCCCTCGCCGTAGTCCCGCACGATGACAGACAAGGCACCCGGGCCGCGCAGCGGGTTGAGCTGCAGCACCTCGTCATACACGCCGCGTTGCAGGAAGCTGACGAAGGCCGGCAGGCGCACGAGATTGGTCACCCGCTGGCGCAGGTCTCGCACCGGGTCGAGCGCGAAGTGGTCCGCCGCCATGCGGTTGCACCAGACGATCTGCTCGTGCGAATCCAGCAGCAGCACACCGTTGGGCGAAGCCTCGATGGCCGACAGAAACTGCACCAGCTGCTCACGCTCGCGGACGATCTGGCGGTCGCGGTCACGCAGTGCGCGCTCCACGCGGTAGCCAATCTCACCCCAGAGGCCCGCATCGCGCGGTGCCGACTGCGCCAGGTCGCCCTTGAGCCAGTGGATGAGGCGCAGGCCGCGCAGGCCGTCCACAGCCGCGACAAAGCCGGCCGCCACCAGCGCGGCCACGCCCAAGGCCAGGCCGGGAATGTTCAGCAGACCCAGCAAGGCCCAGCCAGCAAAGGCCCCGAGCGCACCGGCCAGGACGGCCAGCAGCAGGCGTGCAACGAAGAGACTCAAACGCCCTGCCCCAAGTCAATCCACCAACATCAGGCCGACAGCGCAGCCGCGTGCTCGGTCAGCCGGTAGCCGGCGCCACGTACCGTCTCGATCAGACGGGCGCACTGCACGGGCTCCAGCGCCTCGCGCAGGCGCTTGATGTGCACGTCCACCGTGCGTTCCTCGATGAAGACATGGTCGCCCCAGACGCGGTCGAGCAGCTGGGCGCGGCTGTGCACGCGCTCCGGGTGGGTCATGAAGAAGTGCAGAAGGCGGAACTCGGTCGGGCCGACCTTCACTTCCTGCCCGTCGCGCGACACGCGGCGTGTGCCGGGGTCGAGGGTCAGCGGGCCCACGGTCACGGCGGTGTCCAGTGCCTCGGGCGCCTTGCGCCGCAGCACGGCGCGCATGCGGGCCAGCAACTCGTTGGTCGAAAAGGGCTTGGTGATGTAGTCGTCGGCCCCAGCATCGAGGCCCGCCACCTTGTCGCTCTCTTCGGCCCGGGCCGTCAGCAGGATGACCGGCAGCTCTTTGGTGCGCGCCGCTGAGCGCCACTGGCGGGCCAGCGCCACGCCGGATTGACCGGGCAGCATCCAGTCCAGCAGCACCAAGTCGGGCAACACGGCATCGACGGCGGCCTGCGCCTGCGCCGCGTCGGCCGCAAGCGTCACTTCGAAGCCTGCATGCCGCAGGTTCAGCGCAATCAGTTCGGCGATGGCCGACTCGTCTTCAACAACCAGAATTTGGCTCATCACTTCACCATCACTTCGACGGCCTCGGGGGGGTTGTGGCGCACGTCCGTGCCCTTGACCACATAGATCACCACCTCAGCCAGGTTCTTCGCGTGGTCACCCACACGCTCGATGGCCTTGGCCACGAACACGAGGTCGATGGACGACGAGATCGTGCGCGGGTCTTCCATCATGTAGGTGATGAGCTTGCGCAGCAGGCCTTCGAATTCCTTGTCGATCTGGTCGTCGTGCTTGAGCACCTCGACGGCGCGCTCGACGTCCAGCCGGGCAAAGGCGTCCAGCGCCTTGCGCAACTGCGCCGTGGCGAGGTCGGCCTCGAAGGAGAGATCCGTCATCGGCAGGCGCAGCCGCGTGGGCACACCGCCCTCGATCAGGCGCTGCGCCGTGCGGGCCACGCGGGCTGCTTCGTCGCCGACACGCTCGAGGTTGGCGATGGTCTTGGAGATGGCGATCAAGAGGCGCAGGTCGCGCGCTGTTGGTTGGCGCCGGGCAATGATGGTGGAGAGCTCGCGGTCGATCTCCACTTCCATGGCGTTGACCTTCTCCTCGGTGCGCACGACCTCGATGGCCTGCTCGCCGCTGAAGGTGACCAGCGCCTGCACGGCCTGGGCCACCTGGGCCTCGACGAGGCCGCCCATTTCGAGCACGCGGGTGGAGATGCCGCTCAGTTCCGCATCGAACTGCGTGGAGAGGTGTTTGTCAGTCATCCGAAGCGCCCCGTGATGTAGTCTTCCGTGTCCTTCTTCTTCGGCTTCATGAAGAGGTCGGCCGTGGGGCCGAACTCGATCAGGTCGCCGAGATACATATAGGCCGTGTAGTCCGAGCAGCGCGCGGCCTGTTGCATGTTGTGCGTGACGATGGCGACCGTGTAGTCGTTCTTGAGCTCGTGGATCAGCTCTTCGATCTTGCCGGTGGAGATCGGGTCGAGCGCCGAGCAGGGCTCGTCGAGCAGCAGCACCTCGGGTTTGATGGCGATGCCGCGCGCAATGCACAGCCGCTGCTGCTGGCCGCCGGAGAGGCCCGAGCCGCTCTGGCCCAGCTTGTCCTTCACCTCGGTCCAGAGCGCGGCCTTCTTGAGCGCCCACTCCACGCGCTCGTCCATCTCGGCGCGCGGCAGGGTCTCGAAAAGGCGCACGCCGAAGGCGATGTTGTCGTAGATCGACATCGGGAAGGGCGTGGGCTTCTGGAACACCATGCCCACCTTGGCGCGGATCAGCGAAACGTCGTCCTTGCTGGACAGAATGTTCTCGCCGTCCAGCAGGATCTCGCCTTCAGCGCGCTGCTCGGGGTAGAGCTCGAACATGCGGTTGAGCGTGCGCAAAAGCGTGCTCTTGCCGCAGCCCGACGGGCCGATGAAGGCGGTCACCTTCTTCTCGGGGATGTCGAGGTTGATGTTCTTCAGGGCGTGGAAGTTGCCGTAGAAGAAGTTGAGGTTGCGCACCGAGAGCTTGGCGCGCTCGGCGACGGGGAGTTCGACTTTGGCGTCCATGATCAGTGTTTGTTCTTGAAGAGCACGCGGGCCAGGATGTTGAGCATCAGCACGCCGATGGTGATGAGGAAGACCCCCGCCCAAGCCAGCTTCTGCCAGTTCTCGTAGGGACTCATCGCAAACTTGAAGATGGTGACCGGCAGGCTGGCCATGGGCTCGGACAGCGACGTGGTCCAGAACTGGTTGGACAGCGCCGTGAAGAGCAACGGCGCCGTCTCGCCCGACACCCGGGCCAGGGCCAGCAGGATGCCGGTGATGACGCCCGAACGCGCCGCCTTGAGCGTGACGGTGACGATCACCTTCCACTTTGGGGTGCCGAGCGCATAGGCGGCCTCGCGCAGTGCATTGGGCACGAGGCTCAGCATGTTCTCGGTGGTGCGGATCACGACCGGGATCACGATCAAGGCCAGGGCCAGCACGCCGGCCCAGCCCGAGAAGCCCTTGAAGCGCGCCACGACGACGGCGTAGATGAAGAGGCCAACGACGATGGACGGCGCGGACAACAAGATGTCGTTGACAAAGCGCACCGTGCGCCCGAGCCAGGTGCCCACGCCGTACTCGGCGAGGTAGACGCCGGCCAGGATGCCGATGGGCGTGCCCAGCAGCGTGGCGAGGCTGACCATCACGAAGGAACCGAAGATGGCGTTAGCCAGGCCACCCACCTCGGCCTGCGGCGGCGGCGTCATCTCGGTGAAGGTGGACAGGCCCAGGCCGCCCATGCCCAGCACGATGGTCTCGACCAGGATCCAGATCAGCCAGAACACGCCAAAGGCCATGGCCCCGAGCGAGAGGGTCAGCGCGATGGCATTGGTGCGCTTGCGCTTGGCGTGCATGGCGAGGCGCTTGGCGTCGAGCGTCTTCATGCGCGGCTCCCTTCGCTCTTCTTGAGGCGCGAGAGCATCAGCTTGGAGAGGCTGAGCACGACGAAGGTGATGAAGAAGAGCACGAGGCCCAGGTACATCAGCGAAGCCTGATGCAGGCCTTCGCCGGCTTCGGCGAACTCATTGGCCAGGGCCGAGGTGATGCTGTTGGCGGCCTCAAAGACCGATAGCGAATTGAGCTGGTTCATATTGCCGATCACGAAGGTCACGGCCATGGTCTCGCCCAGGGCGCGCCCCAGGCCCAGCATGATCCCGCCGACCACGCCAGTCTTGGTGAAGGGCAGCACGATTTTGGAGACGACCTCCCAGGTCGTGGCGCCGAGACCGTAGGCGGACTCTTTGAGCATCGGCGGCGTCACCTCGAACACGTCCCGCATCACCGAGGCGATGAAGGGAATGATCATGATGGCCAGGATGATGCCGGCCGACAGGATGCCGATACCCACCGGCGGGCCCGAGACCAGGCTGCCCAGCACCGGCACGCCGGTCAGCACCGCTTGCAGCGGCTGCTGCACATAGGTGGCCAAAATGGGCCCGAACACCAGCAAGCCCCACATGCCGTAGACGATGGAGGGCACGGCCGCGAGCAGCTCGATGGCGATGCCCAGCGGCCGGCGCAGCCAGTTCGGCGACAGCTCGGTCAGGAACATCGCGATCCCGAAGCTCACCGGCACGGCGATCAGCAGCGCAATCAGCGAGCTGGCCAGGGTGCCGTAGATCATCACCAGGCCGCCAAACTTCTCCTGCACCGGGTCCCATTCGGCCGACCACAGGAAGGACAGGCCATAGGCCTGGATGGCCGGCGACGCGCCCATCACCAGCGAGCCGATGATGCCCGCCATCAGCGCCAGGGTCAGCCAGGCAGCGCCTTGCGCCAGGGCGGCAAACACGGCGTCGGCCCAGGGCCAGTTGCGGCGGCGCGGGGGCGGGGGGGCCGCCGGTTGCACGCGCTGCTCACCGAGTTGGTGAAACGGGCTGTCGTCGGCAGGAAGGATGGCGGCCACAGCGGCTCCCGGGGAGATAGAGGATTTACTTGAACGCGACGGGCTTGCCGGCCGCGTCCTTGATCTGCGCAGCCCACTGCTTGCGCACCAGTTCCTTCACGGCGGCGGGCAGTGGCACGTAGTCCAGTTCGTCAGCCATCTTGTCGCCGCTGTTGTAGGCCCACTCGAAGAACTTGAGCGCGGCGCTCGCATTGGCCGGCTTGTCTTGAACCTTGTACATCAGGATGTAGGTGGGGTTGGTCAGCGGCCAGGCGTCCTTGCCGGGCTGGTCGGTGGTGATTTGGTAGAAGGTCTTGTTCCAGTCAGCACCGGCAGCAGCAGCCTTGAAGGCGTCGTCGCTGGGCTGGACCCAGGCGCCGTCGCGATTCTTGAGCTGCACATAGGTCATCTTGTTCTGCTTGACGTAGGCGTACTCGACGTAGCCGATCGAGTTGGGCAGACGCTGCACGAAGGCGGCCACACCCTCATTGCCCTTGCCTGCCGTGCCCACCGGCCACTTGACGGCGGTGCCCTCACCGACCGACGACTTCCAGCTTTCGCTAACCTTGGACAAATAGTTGGTGAAGATGAAGGTGGTGCCCGATCCATCGGCACGCGCCACCGGCGCAATGACGGCTTCGGGCAGGGGCACGCCGGGGTTGAGCGCCGAGATGGCGGCATCGTTCCACTTGGTGATCTTGCCGAGGTAGATATCGGCGAGCACTGGGCCGGTCAAGCGAATCTGGCCGGGCTGGATGCCCTTGATGTTGACCACCGGCACCACGCCGCCGATCACCGTGGGGAACTGCAGCAGGCCATCCTTCGCCAGGTCTTCGTCCTTGAGCGGCATGTCGGAGGCGCCGAAGTCGACCGTCTTGGTCTTGATCTGCTTGATGCCCGCGCCGGAGCCGACCGACTGGTAGTTGATGCGCGCGCCCGAGGCCTTGTTGTAGGCATCGGCCCACTTGGCGTAGATGGGCGCAGGGAAAGTGGCACCCGCGCCGGTGGCGTCCTGCGCCAGAGCGCCTGCCGAGAGGGCGGCCAGCGCCAGCGCTGCGAAGGTCTGAGAGATCGGGGCGGTGATCGGGAAGAGCTTCATGAGGGGCCTGTCACAGAGGTCGTGGTTGACGATGTCCGGCATCCTATGAATCGAATATGACAGCCGCGTGACCCCAAACAAACCTTGTGACAGCGCGCCGCCGGGCGTCACGGCTTCGTCATGATGCCTGCCTAGAGTGCGCCTGTCATTGCCCACAGGAGACTCTTCCATGCTGCGTCGCCGCACCCTCCATGCCGCTCTTGGCCTGCTGGCCCTCTCGTCACTGCTGGCCGCCTGCGCCACCACACCGGCACCAGCACCGATCCCGGATGCAGCCGCTGCCCAAGCCCAACTCAGCACCTTCACCGCCCTGGTGCAACAGGCGGGCCTGGCCGACACCCTGCGCGGTGCGGGCCCCTTCACGGTGTTTGCGCCCAGCGACGAGGCTTTCAAGGCCCTGCCGGCTGCCACCTTGGCCAGCTTGCGCGCCAACCCGGCCCAATTGAAGGATGTGCTGAGCCTGCACGTGGTGGCGGCTCAACTTCCGGCCGAAGCCATCAAGAACGGCCCGGCCAAGAGCCTGCAAGGCGCCAACTTGGCGCTGGCCAAGGCCGGCGACTTCGTGACCGTGGAGGACGCCATGGTCCAGCAGGCCAACCTGGCCGCCAGCAATGGCGTGGTGCACGTGATCGACCGCGTGCTGCTGCCCGCGAAGAAGTAAGCGCTATTGCAGCGTCGCTGCCAGGCGTTCCGCCTGGCGCTTGGCGACGCCGGCGTCCGACGCCTCCACCATCACCCGCACCAGCGGCTCGGTGCCCGAGGCGCGGATCAGCACGCGGCCTCTGTCCCCGAGCTCCGCCGTCACGGCGGCCTGGGTGTCGGCCAGAGCCGTGTTGCTCTTCCAGTCCTGCCCGGGCTGCAGCCGCACATTGATCAGGGTCTGCGGGAAGAGGCTGACGCCGTCCAACTGCTCGGCAATGCTGCGCCCGGTGCGGCAGACTGACTGCAGGACCAGCAGGCTGCTGACGATGCCGTCACCGGTGGTGTGCTTGTCCAGAGCCAGCAGGTGGCCCGAGCCTTCGCCGCCCAACTGCCAGCCGCGCGCCGACAGTTCTTCGAGCACGTAGCGATCACCCACCTTGGCACGGACGAAGTCCACGCCGCGTGACTTGAGCGCCAACTCGACGGCCATATTGGTCATCAGGGTGCCCACGGCACCCGGCACGGCCAGGCCCTGGCCCAGACGGTCGTGCACCATCACATAGAGCAGTTCGTCGCCGTTGTAGAGGCGGCCAGCCGCGTCCACCAGTTGCAGGCGGTCGGCATCGCCGTCCAGCGCCACGCCGTAGTCGGCACCGTGCTCCTTGACCGCCGCCACCAACGCGGCCGGCGACGTGGCGCCGAAGCCCTTGTTGATGTTGTAGCCATCGGGCTTGCAGCCAATGGGGATGACCTCGGCGCCGAGCTCATGGAAGACGTCGGGCGCCACGTGATAGCCCGCGCCGTGCGCAGCGTCCACCACGATCTTGAGCCCACGCAAGGTCAGGTCGGAGCCAAAGCAGTTTTTGCAAAACTCGATATAGCGGCCACGCGCGTCTTCCAGGCGCCGGGCGCGGCCGAGATTGGCGGAGTCGACCCAGGCCGGCGGCTCGTCCAGCGCCTGCTCGACAGCCAGCTCCCAGGCATCGGGCAGCTTTTCGCCCTTCTCGGAGAAGAACTTGATGCCGTTGTCCGGGTAGGCGTTGTGCGAGGCGCTGATGACCACGCCAAGGTCTTGCCGCAACGCCCGGGTCAAGTAGGCCACGCCCGGGGTGGGCAACGGGCCAGTGAGCAGCACATTGACGCCCGCCGAGGCAAAGCCGGCTTCGAGCGCCGACTCGATCATGTAGCCGGAAATGCGCGTGTCCTTGCCGATGAGCACGGTCGGATGTTCCCGGTCACGGCGCAGCACGCGGCCCACTGCGTGGCCGAGGCGCAGCATGAAGTCCGGTGTGATGGGCGACTGGCCCACGGTGCCACGGATGCCATCGGTCCCGAAGAATTTGCGGCTCATCGAACAGCTTTCGCTCAGATCTAATTGGGGCCGGCATTGTCGCTGACGGCTTGCCACACTTTGAGGGCATCGACCGTGGCGGCGACATCGTGCACACGCAGGATGTGTGCGCCGTGCTGAACGGCCTTGAGCGCCGCCGCCAGGCTCGCCGCGAGGCGCCCATCCACCGCCCGGCCGGTGACCTCGCCCAAGGTGCGCTTGCGAGACCAGCCCACCAGCAGTGGATGGCCGAGCGAGGCCAGTGCAGCTTGGTGTGCGAGCAGCCGAAGGTTCTGTGCGCTGGTCTTGGCAAAGCCATAGCCGGGGTCGAGGGTGATGCGGTCTGCCGCCACGCCGGCCTGCCGCAGCGCAGCGGCGCGCTGCGCCAGAAAAGCCGCCACCTCGGCGACGACATCGTCATACACCGCCAAGTTGGCCATGGTGTCCGGCTCACCCTTCATGTGCATCAAGCAGAGACCCACTTCGCTGCCGAGCACCGCCTCGACGGCGCCCGGGGCCTGCAGCGCCTGGATGTCGTTGATCACATCGGCCCCGGCCGCGATGGCACGGCGCATCACCTCGGGCTTGCAGGTGTCCACCGAGACCGGCACACCGAGTTGCACGGCGGCGTCGAGCACAGGCGCCAGGCGGCGCCACTCTTCGTCGGCGTCGATGCGGGCAGCGCCCGGGCGGCTGGACTCGGCGCCCAGGTCCAGCAGGTCGGCGCCCTCGGCCACCAGGCGCTCACAGTGCGCGATGGCGGCGGCGGCAGAGCCGAACTGCCCGCCGTCCGAGAAGGAGTCTGGCGTGAGGTTGACGATGCCCATCACGCGCGGGCGGCTGAGGTCGAGGCGGAAGCGGCGAGTCTGCCAGTGCATGGGGCCAGGATGGAAAAAGGCCCGATCAGATCGGGCCTTGGTAGGGGGTGACGGGCTTCAGGCGGCTTGAGGGGCGCTGTCCGGCTTGATGTTGGGGCTGCCGCCGCCGTCGGTCGGACCGCTGGGGGCCGAGCCTTCCCCGGGCGCACGCGGCGGGCGGCCGGCCATGATGTCAAGCACCTGGTCGCGGTCGATGGTTTCCCACTTCATCAGCGCATCGGTCATGGCCTCGATCTTGTCGCGGTTGGTCTCGATGATTTGCTTGGCCACGGCGTACTGCTCGTCGAGGATGCGGCGGATCTCGGAGTCCACCTTCTGCTGCGTGGTCTCGCTGATGCTGGTGGTGCGCGTGACGCTGCGGCCGAGGAAGACCTCGCCCTCGTTCTCGGCATAGACCATCGGGCCAAGGGCCGGGCTCATGCCGTAGCGGGTCACCATGTCGCGCGCCATGCCAGTCGCACGCTCGTAGTCGTTGGACGCACCGGTGGAGATATCACTCAGGAAGATCTCTTCCGCCACACGGCCGCCGAACAGGATGGCAATGCGGTTCAGCATCTGCTTGAAGTAGAGGCTGTGCTGGTCACGCTCGGGCAACTGCCAGGTCACGCCCAGCGCACGGCCACGCGGCATCACCGTCACCTTGTGGACCGGGTCGGTGCCGGGCAGCATCTCGGCGACCACGGCGTGGCCGGACTCGTGATACGCCGTCGCGCGCTTTTCGTCCTCGGTCATGACCATGGACTTGCGCTCGGGGCCCATGTAGATCTTGTCCTTGGC
>CALMQC010000300.1 GCA_937871895.1 uncultured Roseateles sp.
CGACCTTGAGCGCAAGCTCATCGCCCGCATCCAGCAGTTCGACTTCGGGGCCAAGCAGGTGGAGCAGATGGTGGTGACGTATCCGTTGGACTTTTTGCCGTCGTGAGTGTGTCCACCAACTCCATGGCAGGCAGGATCAACCGCCCGGTGCCAAGAACCGAATGGACCGGAGCGGCAAGCGACGTCGTGCCCTGTCGGTCAGCTTGTCGTAGTGCTCGTCCCAAAGGTCGAACAGCTTCTCCAGGCTGATCAGCGTGATGCGGCGCTTCTCTTGGGTGCGAGCCTCTGCCTCGGCGTCCTTTGTGAAGCCGCCAGTGCAGACGAAGAGGCCTACATCGTCATCGCCGAGAACGGCCATGAAGGACCGAAGGCCCTCAACGCTCACGGCTTGTTGCTGGCGCTTCACCTGGACCTTGATGCGAGGCGGGCTCGTGCCCAGTGCATCGGGCCAGGCCAGGATGTCCACACCACCGTCCTTGCCGGGCGGCGCCACCCAGCTGACGTGATACGACATGGCGCGCAGCAGGTCTGCCACCAGGTGCTGGAACTCGTAGGGGTTCATGCCTTGCAGGTACCTGGAAATCTCGGCCCAGGCCTCCTCCTCGGCCATCTCGAACGTCACGCTCACCGCCTTGGCGTTGCTGTCCGCGTCGTCTGCGCCAGCGACCGCCGCCGCGCCAGCAGCCGCCGGTGCCTCGGCATCGGGTTGTGCGGCTTTCCATTCCGCGTACAGCTTGCAGGCGCGCTTGTAGAAGGCCTCGGGGTCGGGCAGTTCAGCATGCGCCGCCTGGCCCGCTTCGGTGATGGTCCAGATGCCTTTGTCCTTCACCAGCCACCCCGCCTTGACGCAATCGACCGTGGCGAAGCGAACGATCTTCTCGAAGCGGCGTGAGCCTGATTCGTAGTTGGCAGCCTCGAAAGGAGAGAGGGTGAAGCGACTGGCCAGCCGCTGCAAGGCCTCGCTTGCGCGCAGGCCCTCGGGCGCAGCCATCAGGATGCTGAACAGCTCGCGCAAGAATTCGCCGGTGCGGCGGCGGGTGATTTCGGCCATGTTGTGGTTTCCCCGGTTTGGATTGCCGCTCAGTGCGTGCGCGGCGCCACCTGGTCAATGTAGGCCAGCGCGGCGCCTTCGCTGTCTTCGATGGCGATCTCGACGGCGCGGGTCGCTGCGGCCAGCAGCTCCCCAGCACGTTGCTTGGAGGCCTTCAGCTTCTGCATCGCATTGACGTAGGGCGTGGGATTGGCAATCAGCGCGCGCGGAACAGGCATGCGCAGGATTTCCTTCTCATCGAAGCGAGGGTGATTGGAGCCATCCTGTGACCACTTGAGCACGATCTGCGGCAGGGGAGACTTGAGGTAGACCAGCAACGCCTCAACCGGAAGCACCGTGTGGCTGATCGGGCGCAGAACAATGTATTCGGTCGAAGCGACCATGGGGAAATCAGTGCTCGGCTCCACGATGGCGATCTCGCGCAGATATGAACGTAGGCGCGACACCACCAAGTCCCCAGCTTTCAACAGTTTCTTCGTGCTGGCGATGTCGCCTCTGGCGACAGGCAACTTCCTGCCATCCAAGAAGGGAACCAGTGCATCGTTTAGATCGTAGTTTCGAACCTGGTCCGATGGAGGGCCGGCATCAGGTTGCCAGAGCTGGCGAACGGACGAAAACAGGTCGCCAACCGTGGCATCTGACAAAGATCGAAGGGCGAGTAAAGCCGACGCCTTTTGGGGATGAAAGTACTCCGCGTCGAATCGTTCGGCACCAAATGCTTCGCTGCTGCGACGGACGTAGCTCAGCGACTCGGGCGCCTGCCAAACGTCCAACCCGAGCGAAGACTGCAGGAGCGCTTCGGCCCTCTCGAGATGCGCCTGTCGTGCACGATTTGTCTTGTGGGCGAGAGCGGACAGCTCAGCAACTCGCTGCTCGAAGCCCTCCGAGAACCTCGCGACGACAAGTGCCTTTAGGTCGGGCAGGATCAGCCCCATCTGCCCGCCGCCCCGCTTGGCCGAGAGCACCTGCGACTGACCGTAGCGGCCTGCCAAGAAGGCGTGCAGATAGGCTGGAGCGATTACGCCTCGCTTCGCCCGAAGAATTCCCAACTTGCAATTCGCGGTGAGTTTGTCGGGGGCGGTGTCCACCAGCGCCGTCTGCCCGGTGTTCGCGCCGACGATGGTGATCAAAACGTCATCGCGAAAGATGTGTGAGCGAGCCAGCTTCTCATACTCGGACTCTGGGATGTAGACCGGATTCCGGTCATCCAACATCATTGCGCCGTTAATGTCCTGCCCGCGCAGGTAGCGGACGCCTCCTTCAGGCTCGCCAAACTCGTTAGCGATACTGAGGTGGTTGCCATCGGAGACCGATGCGACCTGACTCACGGCCTGAATGCGCGGCAGCTTCGACAGCCGTGCGACCAGTTCCAGGGCAGCCTTTGCAAAGGCCTCGGAGTCCATCCGCTCGCGGCTGAACACGTCGCTTGCTGGCCTTTCAATCGCCTCCAGCCCCTCCAACAGTCGCGCATACCGCGCAGCGTCAAAGGGGCTCATGGAAAAAAAGGGAGCCCCTCCTTCTTCGCGAACTCCTGGAAGGCTTCAGCGATGCCGGGTTCGGTCAGGCCATCGTGGTTGAAGAGGTCGTGCTTGACGATCAGATGGCCGTGGGCATCGAGCAGTGGCTTGCCGTCCGGTCCTTGCCGATAGATCTTCTCGCCCGAGTTGTCCTTGCTGGGCTCGCGCATGGTGGCGAAGAAGATCGGGTAGTCGTCCACCTGCGTGCAAAGCGGCCCGGCCTTGGGGTCGTCGTTCCACTTCTGGAAGAAGAGCACGCTGGTCTTGGTGCCGGTGTGCGGCTTGAACACGTTGCCGTGCAGGCCCACCACGGCCAGGATGCGGCCGTGCGCGGCCAGATATTCGCGCAGGAACTTGTCGGATGAGTTATTGAACCGGCCCTGCGGCAGCACCACGGCCATGCGCCCGCCTGGCTTCAAGAAGCTCAGGTTGCGCTCGATGAACAGGATGTCGCGGCCCACGGTGTTCTGGTTCTTCACCTTCACTTTGCGGTAGGTGCCGTCGGCCATCTGGTAGATCACCTCATGGCTGGCATGCAGGGCTTCGGCAAAGCCGGGCGCCTTATCGCGGGCATCGACGATGTTCTTATCATCGGCATCGACGTTGCCGATCTTGTCGAAGCTCACCGAGCGGGCCAGGTCGTACTTAGCCAGGATGCGCGTTTCCTTGATGTCGCCGGCAAACGGCGGGTTGGCCATCAGCACGTCGAATCCGAAGTCGCGGTTCTGGTCTTTGGTGGCGCGCAGCTTGCGCAGCTTCTTCCAGCCGTCGCCGTACACG
>CALMQC010000301.1 GCA_937871895.1 uncultured Roseateles sp.
CGGCATGGCGGGCGGCGCGGGCGGCGTGCCGTTGAAGACCTTCTGCATCCCGAGGTACCAGACGAAGCCGATGGCGGGAAACAGCAGCACCCAGCCGACGACGAGGGGGATCGCGATGCGCTTCAGCCGGTTGGCCCAGAAAGCCCGCGTGCCCAGGCGCTGGTGCAAGAGCCGCGCAAAGTAGCCCGCGATGATGAAGAACAGCAGCATGCGGAAGCTGTGCGCCACAAAGCTCGCGTCGGCCAGGAAGAAGCTGGGCGAGTTGTCCGTCATCGCCCACATGCCGGGCGGCATGCCAGGGATGAAAGACAGCATCGCGTGGAAGGCCACGCCCAGTAACAGGGCAAAGCTCCGCACTGCGTCGAGGGCGTGAAGCCTCTCGCCGTTGGGTTGGGGGTTCATGGGAATTCCTTCTAGAGGGGGTCGCGTCGGCGTGCCGCGACGAGCAAGGGCAGGCTGAGGGCGAGCGCCGTTGCGCCCAGTTCAAGGGCCAGGGCCAGCCAGAACGTTTCGTTCCAGACCGGCGCGGAGGCCGTCATGTGGGCGCTGAGGCCCGGCAGTTGGGTGACGCCCATCATGAAGAGCGACACCCCCATGTTGGTGAGGATGATCACGCCGCCCATCGCCGCCTCCGAGCGGAAGTGGAAGGTGGCGCACAGCACCAGCGTGAAATTGAGAAGCAGGTAGACGCACAGCAGCACGCCATAGGGCAGCAGGCCATCGGCAATGCCGGGCGCCAGCAACACGAGGGCCAACGCGCCGGCGCTCAGCACTGCCCAGGGGCCGAGGAAGCACAGCAGCAGCCCCAGCAGCTTGGCGCGCACATAGCCGGCCGGCGACACGGGCAAGCTCAGCACGAAGAGCAGCGTGCGCTCCTTGCGCTCGGTCGCCACACCGAACATGGCGAGCAGCACTGCGAGCGCGATCAGCGCCGTGAGCCAGACCAAGAAGCCCACGTTGAAAGCGACAGGGCCACTGGCCGCAACCACCAAGGCACCCAGGCCCGCCAGCGTGGCGAGCAGCAGCATGGCGCGGTGCTGGTGGAACTCGCGGGCCACAAGTTGGCGAGTCAGTTGGCGAATCACGGGGCTCATGCCGACGCTCCTTCGCGGCTGTGCATCACGGTGGCGACAAAGATCTCTTCCAGGCTCATGCGTTGCACGGCCTGCACCGGCGCAGTGAGGCGGGCCAGCCAGGCGTCGCTGAAGTCGTTGACCGTCAACGTTGCGAAGCTGCCGTCACGCTCGCAGCCCACCACGTGGGGCAGCGCCGGCAACGCTGCGTCGGCCGGCAGGCGCACCTGCACACGCCGCCAGCGCTCCAGGTAGCTGCCGGTGTCGTCATCGGCCACCACGTGGCCTCGGTCGATGAAGCAGAGCCGGTCACTGATGCGCTCGACGTCCAGCGTGTTGTGGGACGAGAAGAGGATGCTGCGCTCGTCGTCACGCAGCACGTCCATGAACTCGGTCAGCATCTCGTGGCGGGCGACCGGGTCGAGGCCCGAGGTCGGCTCGTCCAGCACCAGGAGGCGTGGCCGGCGCGCCAGGGCCAGCAGCAGCAGGGCCTTGGCCTGCTCGCCGGTCGAGAGGCCCTTGACCGGCTGCGCCGCCTTGAGCCCGAAGCGCGTCAGCAAGCGCCCCGCATAGGCCGCGTCCCAGCCCGGGTAGATGGCCGCGATGAAGTCCATGTGCCACTGCAGCGTGGCGTGCTGCAGCAGCCGCATGTCGTCGCTGACAAAGCCCACGTCGGCCTTGGCGGCGGCCTGCTGCTGCGGCATGGCGTGGCCGAGCAAGCGGATCTCGCCGGCATCCGGCGTCAGCAGACCCATCAGCAAGCGGATGCTGGTGCTCTTGCCCGCGCCATTGGGGCCCACGAGGCCCATCACCTGGCCCGGCTCCAGAGCCAGCGAGATGCCTTCCAGCGAAAAGAAGCGGAAGGCCTTGCTCACGCCCTTCATCTCGAACGCTTTGGCGGAATTCATGCCTCGCCCTCCGCAGGGTGCAATGTCTTGTGCAGTCGGTCCATCAGGGCCTCGTCAGTCAGCCCCAGGGTGGCGGCGATGCGGCCGGCGGCGGCCAGGTGGCCGTCCAGCTCGGCCAGTTGCGTCGCCTGGGCGCGGTCTTGCGCATCGGCCACGCAGGAGCCCCGGCCGTGGCGCGTCACGATCACGCCCTCGGTCTCCAGGTCCAGGTAGGCGCGCTTCACCGTGATCACGCTCACCCGCAGGTCGGCCGCCAGCGTCCGGATCGACGGCAGCTCGGTGCCCGGGGGCCAGTCGCCGGCAGCCACGCGCTGACGGATCTGCTCGACGATCTGCAGATACATCGGCCGCGTGTCGGCCTGAGAGATGAAAAGGCTGCTGTGCATAATGTGTATACACAGCATATGCTCAGTTCGTCGACCTTGCAAGTACTGAATTGAGGTGTCGAAGAAAATCCCGCCCGCACTGCCCTACGCGCGGCACTTTCATCCCCACGCACCGCCCTACGCACCGCACCACGACAGACCCACAAGGACCCGCAGTGACCGCCGTCTTCTCGCCTGACCTCATCGCCGCCGCCTTCACCGCCGCCCGCGCCGCCGGCCGCGCGCTCCCGCACTACCCCAGCAGCCCGCCCAACGTCGCGCCCGCCACCCTGGCCGAGGCCTACGCCGTGCAGGCCGCCGCCATCGCCCGCTGGCCCGACGCCGTAGCCGGCTGGAAGGTGGCCCGCGTGCCCGGCCCCTTTGCCGCCCAGTACCCCGACGAACGCCTGATCGGGCCCGCCTTCGCCGCCAACATCCACCGCCCTGCCGCCGGCAGCGTGGCCCAGTGCCCGGTGTTTGAAGGCGGCTTTGCCGCCGTCGAGGCCGAGATCGTCATCGTCGTGGCGCAGGACACCCCCGCCGGCAAGACCGACTGGACGGCCGACGACGTGATCCCCTTCGTCCGCGCCATGCACATTGGCGTCGAGGTGGCCAGCAGCCCCTTGGCCACCCTCAACGACCTCGGCCCCGGCGCCGTGATCTCCGACTTCGGCAACAACTGGGGCGTCGTCGTCGGCGCCGAAATCCCGAACTGGCGCGCGCTGGAGACGATTGCCGTCGAGACCTTCATCGACGGCCAATCCGTCGGCACCGGCACCGCCCACATCAAGCCCGGCCCGCTCGGGGCGCTGGCCTTCACGCTCAACAAGCGCGCCCAGCAAGGCGCGGTGCTGCGTGCCGGTGACGTCATCTCCACCGGCATGCTGACGGGCGTCCACGACATCCACATCGGCCAGCAGTCGCGGCATGTGTTTGCCGGTTGTGGCGAGGTGCTGGTGCAGATCACCAAGGCGGCGGTGACGGGCGGGTGA
>CALMQC010000302.1 GCA_937871895.1 uncultured Roseateles sp.
GGTGTCGAGCGGCGTGCGCACCGGGTCACGGTCCATGGCATTGATGGGCCGGCGCAGCATGGGCTCGGTGTGCACGTGCTCCAGCGGGCCGCCACGGTCCAGCGGGTGACCGTGCGGGTCCACCACGCGGCCGAGCAGGCCATCGCCCATGGGCAGGTGGGAGCCGCGGTCCTCGCCCCGTCGCCAGCGCTGCAGCGGGCGGCCCAGCTGCGGCGGCAGTGGCGGCAGGGTGCGCGGCACCACGGTGGCGCCACTCGCCAGACCCTGCACTTCGTCGGTGGGCATCAGGTAGGCGCGGTCGCCCGAGAAGCCAACCACCTCGGCATTCACCGGCGGCAGGCCGCGCCGGGGCGCGTTGCCGCTGGAGGGCATCTGGATGCGGCAGACCGACCCGAGCGGCACGCGCAAGCCGGTGGCTTCGAGCACCAGGCCGGCCACGCGCACCAGCTTGCCCTGGCACTCCAGCGGCTGGGCGGTGTTGGCGCTGACGGCGGCCTCAAGGTCGGTCAGGTAGTGCTGCCAGCGCTCGGTGCGGGCGGTGGGCTCGCCAGGTTCGGTCGGGGCGTTCATTCGGCCTCGCCGCGCCGGTCTTCCCACAGATCGGATTGACCCAGGGCCGCCACGGCCTGTTGCCAACGTGTGGCGATGCTGGCGTCGACGCTGGCGATGTCGGCATCGACCTTGACGCCACCGCGTGCGATTTCGGGGTCGGGCAGCAGCAGGGCCTGGCGGGCGGCGAACTCCTCGCCCAGGCCCTGCTGGACGAGGGCCAGGTCGTCGGGGTGGACGCGCACGCGCACCTGGCGGGCCGAGGCCTGCAGGGCCTCGACGGCGTCATGTGCCACGCGGGCGATCAGCTCGGGCCGGGTGGCCAGTTCGCTGCGCACCACCTGGCGCGCCAGCTCGACGGCGATGCGCGCCACGCTCTGGGCCATGTCTTCTTCGAGTGCGCGGAACTCGGCGTCGAAGTTGCCCGCGATGGCGCCGATCTGGGCCGACATCTGCTGGGCGAAGCTCTGCTTGAAGGCATCGAGCGCCGCCATGCCGTCGCGGTAGCCGTCCTGGTAGCCGGTCTGCCGGGCCTCGTGCAATTGCTCGTGCAGGCTGGGCTCGGGCGGCGCGGCGGGCGGTGGCGGTGGGGCGGGTTCGCTGGCTCGTGCTGCCGAAGCAGTGGCCTCGGCGGCGCTGCCCGAGCTCCGCAGAGGCGCAAAGCCGCTGGCCTCGGCCTCGCCCAGCAGGCTGGGGTTCCAGGTGCGCACACCTTGCAGCTCTTCGCCGGGGATGAAGCGCGAGTAGGTGGCGCGCCGCTCCTCGCTGCGCCGCTCGGGCGGCGGCACTTGCCGAGGCGGTTGACGGACCACGATGAGCGCCTATCAGATGAATTGGTCGTCGCCGCCGGTGGCGAGCACGATCTGCCCCTCGTCGACCAGGCGGCGGACGATCTTGAGCATTTCCTTTTGCTCGGCCTCGACCTCGGAGAGCCGCACGGGGCCGCGGGATTCGAGGTCCTCGCGCAGGGTCTCGGCGGCGCGGGTGGACATGTTGCGGAAGATCTTCTCGCGCAGCTCGGGCGAGGCGCCCTTGAGGGCCAGCACCAGGGCTTCGGACTGCACTTCCTTGAGCACGGCCTGCATGCCCTTGTCGTCGATCTTGTTGAGATCGTCGAAGGTGAACATGTTGTCCATGATCTTCTGGGCCAGGTCGGCATCGGCCTCGCGGATGTAGTCGAGCGTCGAGGCCTCGACGCTGGAGCCCATCAGGTTGATGATTTCCGCCGCCGTCTTGGCGCCGCCGAGCGAGGTCTTCTTCATGCGCTCGCCGCCGGCCAGGATCTGGCTCATCACCTCGTTGAGGTCCTTGAGCGCCGTGGGCTGGATGCCGTCCAGCGTGGCGATGCGGATCAAGACCTCGTTGCGGTTGCGCTCGCTGAAGAGCTTGAGCACCGAGCTGGATTGGTCGTGGTCGAGGTGGGCCAGGATGGTGGCAATGATCTGCGGGTGTTCGTTGCGGATCAGCTCGGCCACCGAGGCCGCGTCCATCCATTTCAGGCTCTCGATGGAGGAGACATCGCTGCCTTGCAGGATGCGGTCGAGCAGCAGGTTGGCCTTGTCTTCGCCCAGCGCCTTGCGCAGCACCGAGCGGACGTACTCGTCGGTGTCCTGCACCAGGGTGCTTTGCTCCAGCGCGACGGATTCGAAGCGCGTCAGTGCGCCATCCACCTGCTCGCGGCGCACGACCTTGAGCTTGGCCATGGTTTCGCCCAGGGCCTGCACTTCCTTGGGAGAGAGGTGCTTGAAGACCTCGGAGGCTTCTTCCTCCCCGAGGGACATCAACAGGATGGCGGCCTGTTCAACACCTTTGTCGTCCATCGCTCGGCTCCGTCAGCTGGTTTCGCCGGTCATCCAATCGCGCACGATGTTGGCAACGGCGACTGGATTTTCGCGCGCCAGGCCACGGGCGCGGAGCAGTTTTTCACTGTGGATGGGCGCTTCGAGCCGCGGGATGCCATCGCCACCGCCCAGCAGCACGACTTCGTCGGAGACCGTCTCATCCAGCTTTTGCGGCGGTGCCTCTTCGGGCTCGGGCGGGGCCGGCGGGGCGGCGGCGCGAATGGCCGGGCGCACCATGCCAAAGGTGGCGATCAGGGCAATGGCGACGAAGGCCAGCGGCACGATGGCGCTGCGCGCGAAGTCGATCAGCCAGGGCTGCTTCCACAGCGGCTCTTCCACGGGCTCGGACTTGTCGACGATGAAGGGCGCGGTGACCAGCTTGACCGAGTCGCCCCGGTCGGCATTGCTGCCAATGGCTTCCTTGACGAGCTCGGTCAGGCGGTCCAGTTCAGCCTGGGGCAGGGCGGCGGTGGTGCTCTTGCCCTTAGCGTCGGTGGTGGTGCGGTGGTTGACGACGATGGCGGCCGTCAGGCGCTTGACGGTGCCGACGGCGTTGCGCGTCACGCGCACGGTCTTGTCCACCTCGTAGTTGGTGACCTGCTCGCGCCGGCTGTTGGCGCTGCCACTGCCGCCATTGGCGGTTTGCAGCGGGCTGCTGGCGGCGTTGATGGGGGCCGTGGCCGGCACCGGCGGCTGGTTGCTGGCGGCACCGGGCACGCCGGTGGGCTGGGCCGGGTTGGCGCTGCCGGACTCACTCGTCTGGCTGCTGCGGACGGTGGCGTTGGCATTGGCGCCCTGGTTGGGGCGGTACTCCTCGGCCGTGCTCTCGACCTGGGAGAAGTCCATGTCGGCGCTGACGGTGCTGCGCAGGTTGTCGCGCCCGACGACGGGCTCCAGCAGGTCGAAGATGCGCTTGTTGTAGTCGGCCTCGATCTGGCGCTTGTAGCGCAGCTGCTGGCCGTCGAGGCCGGAGGTCAGGTCGGTGCTGGATTCGGACAGCAGGGCGCCGGTTTGGTCCAGCACGCTGACGTCGCGCGGGTTCATGGTGGCCACGGAGTTGGCCACGGTGCTGGTGATGCCGGCGATCTGGCTGCGGTCCAGCGCATAGCCATTGCGCAGGGTCAGCACCACGCTGGCGCTGGGCTTGACCTGCTCGCGGAAGAAGCCGGTTTGCTGCGGCATCTGCAAAAAGACCCGGGCGTCCACCACACCCACCATCTTGGCGAACTGCGTGGCCAGCGCGTTTTGCAGCGAGCGCTGGTAGTTCACGCGCTCGGAGAACTGGGTCTGGCCGATGGAAGTCTTGTCCATCAGGTCGAAGCCGTCGCTGGCCGAGCTGCCGCCCTTGGGCAGGTTGGCCTGGGCGAGCTTCTTCTTCAGCTCGTGGTACTGGCCGGCCGGCACCAGCACATTGCCGGCGCCGTCGAAGCGGTAGGGCGTGTTCCAGGACGAAAGCTGGGCCACCACCTCGCCAGCGTCCTTGTCGGACATGCCAGGGTGCAGGGGGCGGTAGTCGCCCTGGTTGGCCCACAGCGTGGTGGCCAGCACGGCCCCCACCAGCAGCGCCAGGCCGGTGGCCAGCAGCAGCTTCTGCTTCAGGGGCAGCAGGGTCAGGCGGCCGGCAAAGCCGGGCAGCTCGGTGCCGCCTGCGGCAGGCACCATGGGCGAAGCCGTGGCGACTTGCGTGGGCGTGACCGTGGCGATCGCGGTGCTGGGGGCGGGGAGGGCGGTGTCCATCGGAAGCTTGGGCCGGGTTGCCGCAGATTATTTGCAGGCGGCCCTCTCAAGAATGGGCAGAACAGGCCGATAAGGGCGCCCCATCTCGCACGTTGGCGGCGTTGCGGCGTGCTTAAGCTGTCGCCCCATGCAAGTCCAATTGCGCCCCTTCAACTTCGCCGAGGCCGTGGCCCGCGCGGGCCTCACGCCCACGGGACAGCCGATCTCGCCCAAGCCCGAGGTGAAGGCGCCGAGCTTTGGCGACGCCATGACGCAGGCGCTCAAGAGCGTCAGCGCGCAGCAGAACGAAGCCTCGCGCTTGCAGCGCGAAGTGCAACTGGACAACCCCACCGTCAGTCTTGAAGAGACTATGGTGTCGATGCAGAAGGCCCAGATCGGCTTCCAGGCCGCACTGCAGGTGCGCAACCGCCTGGTCTCGGCCTACTCCGAGATCATGAACATGCAGGTCTGAGTTACTTGCAGACGGACTGGCGCGGTGCGTCGGGGCCACACAGCGCGGGTCGGCCGAGCGGATTCAGGTCGATGAAGATCTGGTGGTTGCGGTCGTTGGACAGGCCGATCTTGGTCCAGCCCACGGCTTGGCCCAGCCCGCCTTGGAAGGTGGCCGTTTGGCCGGCCTGCAGCAAGGTGCCCTTGTACTCACGGCTGACGACGCCGCCCACCTCGCAGCGCGGCGTGCCGGTGGCGCAGTTGCAGGGCTGTTGGTGGCTGGTGCCCCAGCACCAGTCACGCCCGCTCTGGAAGCTGACGTAGGTGCTGTGCCCGCGGTTGACGCTGGCCTCACGCGCACGGCGCAGGTCCAGCTCCAGCAGCTCGGCCACATGGCGCAGGCGCTGGCGCGCCAGGTAGTTGGCGTAGCTGGGTACGGCCGCTGCGGCGAGGATGCCGATGATGGCCACGGTGAACACGGCCTCCAGCAGCGTGAAACCGCGCCTGCGCTGCTTCACGGCTCGACGCGCAGCAAGCGGCGGCGCTTTTGCGTCTGGTCCACATAGACCTGCAGCGCGCGGGCCACGGCGGGGTCGAGCTCGGTGAACGCGCAGCCCACATGGCGGTGAGCCTGGCCGTCGAGGTGGCCGAGTTCGATGTGCTGGACGCACAGCTGGATGGGCAACTGGGTGGTGCGGTCGAGTTCGAGCGTCAGCGCGTCGCGCAGTTCGCCGACGCCGCCGAGCATGTGCTCGGGCAGCAACTGCAGGCCCACGCCGCCCACGCTGACGTCGCAGACGCGCGCCGCAGCGTGGGAGCCGTCCTTTTGGGGCCAGAGCACGCGCGGGTAGGCCGAGCTGAGCGGCTGGACCCGAAAGGCCTGGCGGCGCTGGAAGCGGTAGAGCCGCGTGGGCAGTGCGCTGCGCAGCACGGCGCCGTGCTCGCCCAGCACGATGACGGGCGACTCCAGCTCGAACTGCAGCTTGACCGAGCCGATGAAGGCCACGCCGGTGATCTCGCCGTCACGCACCAGTTGCTCGGACTGCCCGTCGGGGTCGATGCCGATCTCGAAGCCGAGCAGGTCGGCCTCGGGGCTGAAGGCACAGATGCGGGTCTGGAGCGCAAAGCCGTCGGGGCTGCTGAGCAGCACGCGCGACTGCTCGCGGTGCAGCTCCTGCAGGTAGCCGGTGACTTCCTGGCGAGACTCCACGCGGAGTTCTTCCGGCGCGTTGGATTCGACGGCGAGCGGTTGGACCATGTCCGCCATCCTAGCCCCGCGCTATCGCGGCCGTGGGGGCAACAAGACTGGGAAGGGCGTGCAAATGCCGCAGGAGCCGCAGCAGGCCAGATGCGGCCGTCGCCTGAGCTCCCCTTGACGGCTGAGGCTCAGTGCACGACGGTGGCGCTGGTGCCGATCAGGTGGCCGAGGTCGTCGATCCAGGGCTCGGCGAGGTTGCGGATCTCGGCGTCGTTCAAGAGGATGCGCTGCATGATGCGCGTCTTGCGGCGGGCGTCGTCGGGCGCCAGGGCTTGCTGGTGCGCGGCCTGCTTGAGTTGCGAGATCAAGAGGACGCAAGCGCTTTCCAGCTTGACGACTTCGTCCCAGTTGCCGGTGCGGGCCGCATTCAGCATGTCGGCGCTGGCCTGCTCGATGGCTTCGTAGTAGGTCAGGAGTTCGGTGGTCATGTCTTCGGTCTGTTCAGGATTCGGCCGATAACGGACGGGGCGGGAGCAGGAGCGGGCCTTCAGGCCGCCACCGGCTCCCCCTGGGCGGCGCCACGGACCACAGGATGGCTGCCGATCGAGTTCCAGGCCTCGCGCACGGGCGTCAACACGCGCTGGCACTCGGCGATGGCGTCGAGGTCGCTGTGCAGATTGGCTTGCGTGAGGCGCATGCTGGTGTAGATGTAGAGCTGGCGGAGTTGCTCCGACAGCTCGCCGCCGGCCGGGTTGAGCCCGGCCTTGAGGCCTTCGTCGAGGATGCGCACGGCGCGGGTGAGCGCGCGGCCTTTGAGCTCGACGTTGTTGGCCGCGATGGCGGCGCTGGCCTGGCTCATGGCGTCGAACAGGCCATCAAAGAGGAGGGCGACCAGACGGTGTGGGCTGGCGCCCTGGACGTCTGTCTCCAGCCCGACCTTGGTGTACATGCTGGCCCGCTGGTTGCGGGGCGCGAAAGGGGAGGAGAGATTGCCGTACATGCTGCGGGCTCCAAAAGGTCTTGAACCGTTTTCGGCCTGCCGGCGGGGTAACTTGAGGACCCGCTGGGGCGTTGGAGCGCCGGATTTTTCCGACTATTTCGCGTCTAGGACGCGCTCGGGTCAGCCGCTCTTGTTGAGCTGGGCGAGCTGGGTGGTGACGTAGTTGGACAAGCCGTTGAGCTTGCTCATCTGCACGTCCAGCGCGTTGTACTGGGCGCGGATGCGCGCCTCGGTCTGGGCGACATGGTCCTCCAGCGAGGCGGTGCGCTTGTCGTTGCTGCTGATCTGCTTCTGGATGCCGGCCTGGCGGGCGGCGACACGGCCGTTGGAGCTGAGGGCGCCGTCCACATAGCTGCGGATGCGCTGGGCAAAGCCGTCGTTGGATGAATTGCCGCCGCTGTCCAGCCCCATGAACAGCTTCTTGAGGCTGTCGAGGTCGCCCATCGCAGTGTTCAGCTTGGTGTCCGAAGTGGTCAGGTTGCCGTCGCTGCCAGGTTCGATGCCGATCTGGGTCAGGCGGTTGACGCTGCCACCCAGGCTGGTGGTGCCACCGGCGATGCTGCGCAGGCTGGCCTGCAGGCCGATGGCGGTGGAGTCGCCTTGCAGCGCGCCGGCCGTCTTGCTGCCCGCGTCGTACTTGGTTTGCTCACGCAGCAGGGCGTTGACGGCGTTGTAGGCAGCGGTGAACTCGGCAATCGCCTTCTTGATCGCGTCCTTGTCCTGCCCGATGCTGATGACGGGCGGGAAGGTGGTCGTCTTGAGCAGGGTGATGTTCAGTCCGTCAATGGCCGACTTGAGCGTGTTGGACTCGCTGCTGATGTCGATGCCGTTGAGGATGGCGCGGGCATTGGCGGCCGGCAGGGTCTGCACCATGGCGGCGACACCGTTCACCGGGTCGTAGGAGAGGTTGGACACGCCGCCGCTGCCACTCACGACAAAACCATTGCTCTCGCCGGTGTCGGTGGAGCGCAGCACCAGGCGCGCGCCGGTGCTGTCGTTGACGATGGAGGCCGTCACGCCGGCGCCAGCGGCATTGATGCGGTCGCGCAGGGTGCTCAGCGTGTCGCCGTCGGCCACGTCGATGTTGACGGCGGTGCTGCCGGCCTTGGCGGTGAAGGTGGGATTGCCGTCCCCATCGGTGCTGTGGGTGCCGAGCTGGATGGTCAGCGTGCCGGCCGTCAGCGTGGTGGTGGAGCTGGCGTAGGTGGTGCTGGCCAAGGTCTGTGCGGTGGCCAGTTGGTTCACTTGGACGGACACATTGCCAATCGCCGCACCGCTGCCAACGGTGGCGGTGACGGCCGAACTGTCGGACGAGGTGGCCTGTGTGCCGCCCCAGGTGTCCGGCCGCGTCAGCTTGGCCGCAGCGTCACGCAGTGAAGACAGCGCGCTTTGCACCTTGCCGTAGGTGGACAGCTCGGTCTTGAGCCCGTCCGTCCGCTTGGCGATCTGGGTGATGGGGGTGCGTTCGACAGCGACGAGCTTGGCCACCAGGCTCTCGACGTCGAGTCCGGATCCAATACCTGCTGATGAAATCGTGGCCATGGCTATCGCGACGGTCAAATGGCAAAAGGCCGATCGTCCCTGGGGGAATCGGCCATGTCGAGCGGAACTTTAGGTCCCGAGCGAGAAATTTTTAGCGTTGCAGCAGCGAAAGCACCTGCTGTGGCAATTGGTTGGCCTGCGCCACCATCGCATTGCCGGCCTGTTGCAGGATGGAGGCGCGGCTCATCATGGCCGTTTCCTGCGCAAAGTCGGCGTCCATGATGCGGCTGCGGGCCGCGGTCTGGTTCTCGACCGAGATCTGCAGGTTGGCGATCACGGCATCGAAGCGCGACTGGATGGCGCCGTAGGTCGCGCGGGTGTTGCTGATGGTGTTGAGCGCGAGGTCGATGTTGTCGATCACGGTGCCCACCGTCGCAAAGTCGGCGGTGTTGTCGATCAGCGCCGGGAAGGGCGAGGTGCCTGCGCCGAGGATGGCGACGATGTCGGCATTGGCCGTCAGGTCCAGCGCCGCGATCGAGATCGAGTCGTTCGTCGAGGTGTTGGCACCGATCTGGAAGGTCTGGGCGACGCCCGACACGTCAGCCAGGATGGGCTTGCCGTTGAAGGTGGTGGCGTTGACGATCCGCCAGATTTCCTGCCCGAGCTGGTCGAACTCCTTGTTCAGCGAGTCCTTGTCGGAGTTGCTGTTGGTGGCGTTGCGCGCCTGGACCGCCAGCTCCCGCATTCGCTGCAGGTTGTCGGCTACCTTGCCCAGCGCGCCTTCAGCGGTCTGCGAGAGCGAGATGCCGTCGTTGGCGTTTCGGATGGCGACGTTCATGCCGCGCACCTGGGTGTTCATCCGCTCCGCAATCGCGAGGCCGGCGGCGTCGTCCTTGGCGGAGTTGACGCGCAAGCCCGACGACAAGCGCTGCATCGACACGGCCAGGGAACCCTGGGACGCATTCAGATTGCGCTGAGCGTTGAGCGAATTGAGATTGGTGTTGATGGTCTGGGGCATGACGCACTCCTGAGTTCGACACCGGATTCAGCCCCTTCAAAGGTGGAGCGAATCCGTGTGATCGAATTCTGCGAGTGCGCCTCCCAGGCCTAAAGGCCGAAGAACAGGCAAAACCACGGCCAATCCATGGCCGTGGTTGTCGCGCTGCCGCCGGCCCAGGCGGCCTTGCGAACTCAGCCCCCGCGCAGCAGCGTCAGCACCTGCTGCGGCAACTGGTTGGCCTGCGCCACCATGGTGTTGCCAGCCTGCTGGAGGATCTGGGCGCGGCTGAGGTTGGCCGTTTCAATGGCGAAGTCGGCATCCATGATGCGGCTGCGGGCTGCGGCCTGGTTCTCGACCGAGACCTGCAGGTTGGAGATCACGGCCTCGAAGCGGTTCTGCGAGGCGCCGAGCGTGGCGCGCTGGCTGTTGACCTTGTCGATCGCGGTGTCGATGTTGGCGATCACGGTGTCGATGGTGGCACCCACCGCCGTGTTGTCGATCACCGCACGGCCGGCGCCCGTGTTGTCGGTGCCAGCCAGCGTGGTGATGTCGGCGTCTGCCGTCATGTCGGTGGTGGTGACGTCGATGCGGTCGTTGGTCGTCGTGTTGGCGCCGACCTGGAAGGTCTGGGTGCCGGCGGCTGAGCCAAGGATGGCGATGCCGTTGAAGGTCGTGCCGCCGATGACACGCTGAATTTCCTTGGCCAGTTCGCCGAACTCTTTGTCCAGCGAGTCCTTGTCGGCGTTGGTGTTGGTGGCGTTGCGAGCCTGCACCGCGAGCTCACGCATGCGCTGCATGGCGTCGCCCACCTTGGCCAGCGCGCCTTCAGCGGTCTGCGCCAGCGAAATGCCATCGTTGCTATTGCGAATGGCGACGTTCATGCCGCGCACCTGAGCGTTCATGCGCTCGGCGATGGACAAGCCGGCGGCGTCGTCCTTGGCGGAATTGACGCGCATGCCGGAGGACAGGCGTTGCATCGAGATTGCCAGCGACGATTGGGACATCGCCGTGTTGCGCTGGGCATTCAGCGACGTGATGTTGGTGTTGATGATCTGGGCCATGACTCAATCCTTTCGTTGACGATCGGTTCCGGGGCGATCTGGGTCGGGACAGTTGCGATTCGCCTGGAGAGCATGTGCATGGGCCGAAAGCCCAAGCACGACCAACCAGACCACGTAGTCCTCGAATGAATCGCGAACCCGTTGGACTGGTTATCGTCGAGCGCTGGATTGACTTGAGTGAATTTTTTGGCGCGTAGAAGGACCACCCGCGGCGGCAGGTGGCCATCAAGGCGCTTGTGCTGGAGGGGTGAGTGCGACCGCCGTACTGACGGGCGGTTCGCTCAGGGCCAGCGGTGCTGGCCCGGCGTCATCGAAGCAAGGACAGGACTTGCGATGGAATCTGATTCGCCTGGGCGATCATCGCGTTGCCTGCCTGCTGGAGGATGTTGGCTCGGGAGAGGTTGGCCGTTTCGATCGCAAAGTCGGCATCAGTGATGCGGCTGCGCGCGGCAGACTGGTTCTCCACCGAGATCTGCAGGTTGCTGATGACCTGGTCGAAGCGGTTTTGCGAGGCACCCAGCGTGGCGCGCTCGGAGCTGACCGTGTTGACGGCGGTGTCGATGTTGGCAATCACCGTGTCGATGGTGGCGCCCACGGCCGTGTTGTCGATCACGGCGCGACCGGCACCGGTGTTGTCGGTGCCCGCTACGGCAGTGATGTCCGCAGAGGCCGTCATGTCCGTCGTCACGACGTCGATGCGGTCATTGGACGTGGTGTTCGCACCGACCTGGAAGGTCTGGGTGCCGGAATTGCCAGCCAGGATGGCACGGCCGTTGAAGGTCGTGCCGCCCAGCACGCGCTGGATTTCCTTCGCCAGCTCGCCGAATTCCTTGTCCAGCGAGTCCTTGTCGGCGTTGGTGTTGGTGGCGTTGCGAGCCTGCACCGCCAGCTCGCGCATGCGCTGCAGCGAGTCCGACACCTTGGCGAGGGCGCCTTCAGCGGTTTGCGCCAGCGAAATGCCGTCATTGGCATTGCGGATGGCGACGTTGCCGCCGCGCACCTGAGCGTTCAGGCGTTCAGCGATGGCCAGACCGGCGGCGTCGTCCTTGGCGGAGTTGACGCGCAGGCCTGAGGACAGGCGTTGCAGTGAAGTAGCCAGCGAGTTCTGGGAACTCGAGGTGTTGCGCTGTGCGTTGAGCGACAGCAGATTGGTGTTGATGATGGCGGCCATGATGCGCTTCCTTTCGTGCTTCAAGACTCCCGGCGAAAGTGCCGGACGCAGACCAGGTGCCCGGGTTTGGCACCCGTGCTTGCCCGACGCCAGTCAACCGCTGAAGCCCCAGCTCCGCGCAGATGCTGTGCGGAGTGCCACCTCGGCCGTCTAGCCGGACCACGAAGCCGTTTTCAGCTTCGATGGGATGGCTATCGGACGGCGCAAGCGGGAACTTGAGCCGTTCGTGTCAAGAGGTGTGATCTTTTGATAAGCGCCGCTTGCAAGAGCCTGTTTGGCTGATCCAGCTTCACACCGGGAAGGAAGCGAACGGTGTGATGGATCTCACGCGGCAGGGCGGGCGAGCGGGCGCAAAGGGCGTATTGGGCGTCTGGGAGCGGGTTTGGCTGGTTTGGTCTTGAGTAGAAGCAGTGAAAGGAAGCACCCCAATAGGCACCGGGGCTGATGAAAAGGTCTGAAGCAGGAAGCGCCAGGGCGGGGGAGGCGACGGATTGGGGCTGAAGCAGCCCGCCCTGTGCCTCTTGGTTTTCGGCAGCTGGCTGGAGGCACAGGCGGCGAGTAAAGGGCGGGCAGCCGCGCTTTTCAAGGCTTTGAAGGCAAGGGGCGCTGCCTAAAGTTCTCCGCAATCCGGCCGAGAACCTGCGCCGGTTTGGAGAGTCACTATGCGAGCCCCTGCCGCCATGCGCGCTGCCCACCGTCCGTCCGATGCGGCACACCTCGCCGTGTCTGCCAAACCGGGCGCCGCCCCCCCAAGCGAATCCAAAGCCCTGTTGGCCCGGGCCCGCAACGCCGCCTATGCCGAAGCGGCGCAAGGCCGTGTCGGGCATGGGCTTGGGGTGTTGCTGGACGCCCTGGAGTCCGAACCCATGAGCCATGACCTGCTGTCGGACATGGCCGCGCTGCTGCTGTCCGCCGGCAAGCTGGACCACGCCGCCGCCTATGCCGAGCAGGCCCTGCAGGTCTTCCCGCTGCATGGCCCCAGCCTCTACGCGCTGGGCTTTGCGCTCTCAGGCAAAGGTGAGATCGATCGCGCGGTGGGTGTGCTGACGGAGCTGACGACGGGCCGCGCCCGAGACAGCCTGCTGGCTGAAGCCCCCGAGCTGCTGTCGGTGGCCCAGACCGAATTGCCGCGCCTCCAGAGCCTGCAAGGCACGGATCGCGCGGCCGCCTGACAAGCACCGCAAAAAGTTGCAGACCCCGCCTCGGCGGGGTCTTTGCTTTTTAGGGCGCTGACGACAGCAACCGGCCGCCGGGAGGCGCGCTTTCGGGGCCCGACAGGCCTGTAGGACTTTGCCTGACACGCACCTCGGAACTAGCGGGACGAGCGGTACCGAAGTGGCCTGATATTCACCGGCATCTCGCGTTTTCAGAATCCGTTCCACGCTGAATCGATCAGCAACGAACGACCCCAACCCTGGAGCCCGCGATGAACACCGACCAACTGCTTGCCGAGATCCGCGAAGCCAATCTGTCCTACCTGATGCTCGCGCAGAACCTGATCCGCACCGACCGCGAGCAGGCGCTCTACCGCCTGGGCATCAATGAGGAAACGGCCACGCTGATTGCCACGCTCAGCCCGGCGCAGATCATGAAGATCGCCGGCGGCAACACCTTGCTCTGCGCCTTCCGCATGAGCGACGACCTGGTCTGGGGCCTGCTCACCAGCCACGGCAAGCCCGCCGCCGCCGAGTCGGTGAATCGCCTGCACGCCAGCATCCTGATGGCGGGCCGTCACGAACATGCATGAAGCCCCCAGCTCGGCGGGTACGCCGAGCTGACCCCCCGAGGGGGTGGGGATCGCTCAGGGGCTGACCCCTTCGCGACATCCCCTTGCCGGGCGGCTTGGGGCGGCCCGGCGCTCGCCCGAAATACCTGAATCCGAACACCTGAACCCGGAGTCCACCATGCGCGTCAAGAGCATCCTCACCGAAGCCAAGCAGATCGAACGGGCCGTGCAGCTCATCCACCTCGGGGCGCGCCTGCAGGTGCTGGAGTCGGAGACCGATCTGTCCTACGAGCGCTTGCTGCGCCTTTACAAGGAAGTCTCGGGCCGCTCGCCGTCCAAGGGTCAATTGCCGTTCTCGACCGACTGGTTCATGACCTGGCAGCCCAACATCCACGCCAGCCTGTTCCTCAACATCCATGAGTACCTGAACAAGGCGGCGGAGCTGGACGAGATCGACACCGTCATCAAGGCCTACCAGCTCTATCAAGAAGAGACGGCGGTGCAGGGCCTGGAAGCCATGCTCTCGGTGACGCGCGCCTGGCGCCTCGTCAAGTTCGTGGACAACGGCATGCTGACGCTGACCAAGTGCTCCAAGTGCAATGGCCACTTCGTGACCCACCCGCACGAGATTGCCCGCCACTTTGTCTGCGGCCTGTGCAACCCGCCTGCCCGCGCCGGCAAGGGCAAGGCCCAAGGTTCCATCCAGATGCACTGACTCCACAGGCGACTG
>CALMQC010000303.1 GCA_937871895.1 uncultured Roseateles sp.
CTTGGACCAGAACTCCTCGGGGCTCATGCGGGTGGCGCAGACGAGATCGATCATCGCAAGTACAGGGCCAAGGTGTCGCAGGGCGGATGGCGCACGGGCGGGCAAGGTGCCGTGCGGCGCGGGTTGTTCACCGCGTAGGCCAGCTCGCGCGGGTGGTGCCAGCGCTCGTAAAAGCGCCGCGCGGCCAGGGCCTGGGCGTCGAGCATCTCGGGCGTCAGCCCCTTGAGCAGGGCCAGCAATTGGTCGGGCGTCTGCCACCACGGTGCCTCGTCGTAGATCAGCTCGCGGGTGGAGTGGTGCTTGGAGAGGCCGCTCTCGTTCATCACCACGGGCACCCCGGCGCCCTGGGTTTCAACGAGGCCCTTGGCGCCCTGGATGGGGAAGGACGAAATGCAAACGTCCACCGCGCTATCACGCAAGTAGGCCCACAGGCCCGAGACAGGAGGCTGGTGGCGGAAGCGCGCGGGGTCGAGCCCAGCAGCGGTGAGGCGAGCGCGAAAGGCATCAATCTCGGCCTCGGGCAGCATGCCGATGTGCAGGTGCTCGCCCGGCAGCTCGCTCAGCCGGCGCAGCATCAGGTCGAAGTAGCCATAGCGCCCGGGCGAGAGGAACTTGCCCGACGAACCGTGCGAGCAGGTGCGCAGCACGCCGCCGTCCATGAAGCGATGGCCCTGGCGCATGCCGAGGTCGGGCGACACCAGGGGCCAGTACACGGGGTTGAACACGCCCAGGTAGTGCTGGCACTTGTGGTGCGAGAGGTTGGTGCAGTCCACGTGCAGCGCATGGGGCAGGAAGACGCCCAGCGCCATGTCGTGGTCCGAGTGGTGGAAGAAGGCCGTCTCGCGCGCGATGGCGGGCTGGGCAGCGGCGATGGACACCACGTCGTAGTGATGGGCGAAGAGCGTCAGCAAGCCGGGCTTGAGCGCGGCGAGTTGGACCAGCAGCCAGTTCAGCTTGTCCGGCAGGTTCAGCGCCGGCACCTCCACCATCTGCACACGGGCGCCCAGGTCTTGCGCAAAGCGGTCCAGCGGCAAAGGGCGCTGGTGCAGATTGGTCACGATGACGACGTGGCGCAGGTCGGGCCGGGCGCGGATCACGTCCTTCAAGGCCAGCGAGTGGCCGCCTTGGCCGTCGTACAGCTCGGTGGCGAGGTGGACGGCAAGGCTGTCGTCGTGCTGCTCGGGCATCACCACGCCGCGCTGCGCGGCGCACAGGGCCCCGGCGGAGACGCAGAAGCGGTCCATCTCGGCCGACCCGAAGACCAGACCCTTGGCCCGGGCGTCGTTGAGCATGCCGATTACCACATTGCTGATCTCCAGCAGCATGTTCGGCCAGGCCCCGGCGGACTGCAGGGCCTCCAGTTGCTGGACGAGCGTGAGGTAGTCAGGGCGCATGGAAAGGAATGGCCAAGCGTGGAATCAGGCGATAAGTCGGCCACGCAGTCTAGGCGCTGGACCTCGCTTC
This sequence comes from uncultured Roseateles sp., assembly GCA_937871895.1. GTDB lineage: Bacteria > Pseudomonadota > Gammaproteobacteria > Burkholderiales > Burkholderiaceae_C > Pelomonas. The sequence continues at coordinate 1,465 of CALMQC010000303.1, forward strand.
TACGGCGGGAAATGAGGGTCAAATCCGAGCCTGGGCCGCCCCCCACGCCCCGCACAATGCCCGGCATGACGCCTTCTCGACACGTCCTGCTGATCACCGCTGCCGGCACCGGCGTGGGCTGGGCCTATGCGCTGACTTTGTCGCAACAGTTCCCCGAGGCCGGCCTCGTCACGGCCGACACCAACCCCGCCGCCTGGTGCAGTGCCGCGCAGTTTGCCAAGCATCACGAGCACTGGGCCAGCTTCACGGCCGATGCGGCCTACATCGAGCGACTCAATGCGCTCGTCAAGCAGCACGGCGTCACGCACTACCTGCCCATCATCGACCCCGAAATCGACTTTGCGGCCCGCCACCGGGCCGAGATCGCCTGCGAGGTCCTGGCTCCCGCGAGCAACTTCACCGCACTCGCCCTGGCCAAGGACCGCTACCACGCCGAGCTGGGCCGCCTCGGCATCGACAGCCCGCGCACGCTGAGCCGCGCCGACATCGCCGCTGGCCAGGTGGGCATCGCCAAGTGCCCGGGCAGCTTTGGCGGCCGCGCCACCTGGCGTATCGAGCGCCCCGAGCAGTTGGACGCGCTGCCTGCCAATGCCTTCGTGCAGGAGTGCCTGCCGGGCTCCGAGTTCACGGCAGACTGCTTCCCGCTCGCCGATGGCAGCGTGTTCGTCTCGGTGCGCGAGCGCGTCGAAACCAAGAGCGGCGTCTGCACCAAGGCCCGCATCGCGCCCAACCCCACCATGCAGGACATGGCCGAGCGCCTGGTGCGGGGCTATGGGCTGCGCACGCCGTTTTGCTTCCAGGCCATGTCCGATGGCGCCGCGCGCCTGGCGGTGACCGACATCAACCCCCGCCTCGGCGCCGGCACCCTGATGAGCGCGGCCAATGGCGGCGACTTCTTCGGGGCGCACCTGGCCAGCGTCTTCGGCACGCCGGTGGGGGACCGCCTGCAGCGCCACCACGAGCGCTGCAGCGTGACGCGCCAGTACGTCGAGTTGCTGACCGCCACCGAATGAGCGCGACCCTGGCCCTGGACCTGGACGGCACGCTGCTGAGCTGCGAGCCGCGCCACTGCGCGCTGATGCGGGCCGTGTGCGTGGGTGACGCCCTGCCCGCCAGCAGTTGGCCGCACTTCTGGGCGGCCAAGCGCGAGGGCGCCAACAACGTTGCCGCGCTGCGTCAGCTGGGCCACACCGCCCCCGAGGCCCGCGCCAGTGCCTGGGCCCGCGAGATCGAACACTGGCCTTGGCTCGGCTTTGACCGGCTGCTGCCTGGCGTTGCCGAGTGGCTGGCCATTGCCGGCCACCGCGTCGTCGTGCTCACTGCACGGCGTGAGCGCTTCTTCCTGCTCCAGCAGCTGGACCGACTCGGCCTCTCCCGCCAGATTGACGAACTCATCGTCGTGCCGCCCACCCAT
>CALMQC010000304.1 GCA_937871895.1 uncultured Roseateles sp.
CGGGCACGAGGTCGGCCGCCTCGCCGGTGGCACGCACACGGCCGGCATCCACCGCCACCCACTGGCGATCGCCGTCCACCTGGACGCGGAACTCGGTGCCGCGCACGCCGAGGTTGAGCTTGGGGGTCCGCACCTCGTACTTGGGCGGGCGCTGCGGGTTGGGCACGACCTGGTTCTCGGCCCCACCCTGCTGCACGCGCAGCACCACGGCCGGCAGCGCGGCACGGCCCAGCACCAGCAAGGACTCCAGCTGCACCTCACTGCCCGGCGGCACCAGCAGGCGCGAGCCGTCGGCAAAGCGCACGCTGACCGAGGCCTGCTCGCCGGTGCGCAGCACATCGCTGCTGCGCAGCTGCGCGCCAAGGGCCAGCGGCTGCGCGGGCTCAGCCCCGCGCCGCAGCGTGACGGCGCCCTTGACGAACATCACGTCGGCCACCGCCGCCTCGCGCTTGAGCCAAGCCACTGGCATGCGCAGCTTGCCGCCCGGGGGCAGGCGCAGCGGGTCGGCCACGCGGTTGAGGCGCTGCAGGTCCTGCCAGGTGCGCGGGGCTTCGAGCCACGCCAAGGCCAGGTCATAGAGCGTGTCGCGGCGCTGGATGGTGTAGAGCCAATCCGCGTCCTCGGTGGCGGACTTGGCGGCTTTGGTGTCCGCCGGCGCCTTGGGGGCCGCACCAGCGGCCACCCAGCCCAGCCCAAGGGCGCAAGCCAGCGCCAACTGCCCGGCCCAAAGGCTCACGATCCTGGTTCTTGTTCCGCACGACAACGACATCCCACCACCTCGCCTGCTCTGGACCTCAACATCGCCCGGCCGATTCTGGCTCTAACTTCAAGCCCCGGATCCAGGCATCATCCCGCCCGGCCCCACCCTTGTTTGACGGATCGCGCGCATGCCCCAGCTCCTGAGCCAGCTCCAGCCCCAGTCAGCCGCGTTCAAGGCCAACGCCGCCGCCATGCAGCGCTTGCTGGACGACCTGCAAACGCGCCTGGCCACCGTGGCGCTGGGCGGTGGCGAGGCCGCCCGCGCCAAGCACCAGGCACGCGGCAAGCTGCTGCCGCGCGAGCGCGTGGAGCGGCTGCTGGACCCGGGCACGCCTTTCCTTGAAATCGCGCCCCTGGCCGGCCTGGATCTTTATGACAACGCCGCCCCCGGTGGCGGCGTGATCGCCGGCATCGGCCGCGTGTCCGGAGTTGAGTGCGTCATCGTCTGCAACGACGCCACCGTCAAGGGCGGCACCTACTACCCCATCACCGTCAAGAAGCACCTGCGTGCCCAGGAGATTGCGGCGCAAAACCACCTGCCCTGCCTCTACCTGGTGGACAGCGGCGGCGCCAATTTGCCGAACCAGGACGAGGTCTTCCCCGACCGCGACCACTTTGGCCGCATCTTCTACAACCAAGCCACGCTGAGCGCGGCCGGCATCCCGCAGATCGCCGTCGTGATGGGCTCGTGCACGGCAGGCGGCGCCTATGTGCCGGCGATGAGCGACGAGACCATCATCGTCAAGGACCAAGGCACCATCTTCCTGGCCGGCCCGCCGCTGGTGAAGGCCGCGACGGGCGAGATCGTCAGCGCCGAAGACCTGGGCGGTGGCGACGTGCACACCCGCCTCTCCGGCGTGGCCGACCACCTCGCGCAGGACGACGCCCACGCGCTCGCCATCGCGCGGCAAAGCGTCTCCAAGCTCAACCGCATCAAGCCCCAGCCCTTGGCACTGCAGCCCGTGCGCACGCCGGCCTACGACGCAGCCGAGCTGCGCGGCATCGTCCCACTCGATGAGCACGGCGCCACCGCCCGCCAGCCCTTTGACGTGCGAGAGGTCATCGCCCGGCTGGTGGACGGCAGCGAGTTCGACGAGTTCAAGGCCCGCTACGGCACCACGCTGGTCACCGGCTTTGCGCGGCTCTATGGCATGCCGGTGGGCATCG
>CALMQC010000305.1 GCA_937871895.1 uncultured Roseateles sp.
GGTGGGCGTCGAATACCGGCCCCGCGTAGGGGGTCGCAGCGCGCACCGAGAAAGGCAGGCCCGCAGCCAGCACGGCACGTCGGTTCAACTTCACGATGCCCCTTCTTGTTGGCCCAGATGACCAGCGATTGTGGAGCCGGCGTGCTACTGCCGTTCCTGCTCCGCAATGATGCGGCTCACCCGCGAGACCGAAAGGCCGGTCTCGCGTGCCAGGCTGGTCATGGTCAGGCCACCCTCGAAGTGTGCGGCGAAGAGGGCCTCGGCACGGTCGGGGTAGCGCTCGCACCAGGCCCGCCATTGCGCACGCACCCAGCGTGCCGAAGGCTCTGGAGGCGTGCCCGTAGCCGCCCGCAGCATGCGCTCCACAAAGACCGCATCGCCCAGAAAGATCTGCCGCCGCAGGCGCCCGGTCCACGGGTCAAAGCCGGGTTCGCGCTTCAGCAGCTCCAGGTAGCGGGTGGCGGCGCGGCGGTGGTCCTGCGCGGTGCGCGCCGGGCGGCCCAGCAGGTGGCCGTGCAGCCCGTCCACGTCCAGCCATGCAGGGGCCGGCACCTGGCCCAGGTGCGCCGGCAGGCTGGAATGCGGCCAAGCATCCACGCGCTGAACCAAGCCGGCTTGCCGGGGCGCCAGCTCCACCGCGCGGCAGGCATCAAGCAGATGGGCCTCGCGGTCCACCAGCACCGCACGGAAGCGCCCCTGAAAGAGCGCCCCACCCGCGCCGTGTCGGCGTTGGTGGTTCTGGGTGTAGACGCCGATCACATGCCGCATCAGCCGCGAGAGATTGGCCTGCCGCGTGAACAGCAGCAGCTCGTAGCGCGTGGGGAGCAGGCTGTAGGCCAGCACCTGGGCGTCAAAGCGCCGCATGGCCTGGGCCAAGATGCCCTGCAAGGCGAGCGCATCCTCACCATCACGGAAGGCAACGCTGCCTTCAGGACAATGCGAGCTGACGAAATACACCGCGCCAGCTACTTCCAGGCGGAGGGGTCGGGCCATGCCTCAAGGTAGGCTCAGTCACCCTGTCCTTTCAAGCAAACCGTTACGTCGCCCGCTGCGCGCGCGATGAAAACTCACGAAAACATCCAGCTCGCACCATGAACTACCCGCACTATCAGCCTGACTCAGACCACCGACCGCTCACCGACGAGGAGATCGAGCAGTTGGACGACGCCCTGGCCGCCACCGGCCGCGACGAGGCCCTCAACGTCGAGGCGCTGGACGGCTTCCTGGCCGCCTTGTTGCTCTCGCCCGTGCCCCTGCCCGCAAGACCTGGCGCCGACTGGCTGCCCGCCATCTGGGGCGGCGATGAGCCCGCCCCGTTTGCCAGCGGCAAGCAAGGCAAGCGCGTGGTGATGTGGGTGCTGCGCCACTTGCAGTCGATTGACAACGCCTGGCGCCACATGCCCGAAGCCTGGGAGCCGATCTACTCGGTGGCCGAGACCGACGAGGGCGAGTGGGTGGACGCCCAGGACTGGGCCGCCGGTTTCCTGCGCGGCGTGGCCCTGGACGAAGCCGCCTGGGCACCCCGCTTTGAGTCAGGGCCGGCCGCCGCCGCACTGCAATCGCTGGCCCAACTGGGGGCCGAGGAGGCCGACGCGCTGCCCATGGAAGACATCGACCGCCTGAGCCGCGCGCTGCCGGAGGCGGTGCTGCAGTGCCGGGCGCTGTGGGCCGGCGCCGCCACCCCCCACGCGAACGGGTAGACCGGCCAAGCCCAGTTCGTGCAAACTTGGCAGGCCATGACATTGACCCACGTCCTCGCCACGCTCGGCTTCCTGGTCTGCCTGGGGCTGGGCGTGCACATGCTGTTGCCGGCCCGGCTGCAGGCGCGGCTTGGCGCCTGGGCGGCGGACCGCTGGCTGCGCCTGAGCACGGCCTGGGCCAATACCCGCGTCAGTCGGCGCCGCAAGCGCCTGGAGCGCACGGCCGAAGCCGAAGCCGAGGCCGCCATCCGCCGCGCCAAGGCGCTGTCGCGCGAATCGGTGCGCAAGCCCGATGGGGTCTGGGAGGGCAATGTCTTCCGGCCCGACAACTTCAAGCAGGAATCCGACGACGACCGCCGGAACCTGCACTGAGGTCGCCGAGCAGCGTCACTGCGACTGCAGCCGCCACATCTCCGCGTAGCGACCGCCCAGGGCCAGCAGTTCGTCGTGACGGCCGCGCTCGATGATCCGGCCGGCGTCCATCACCAAAATCTCGTGCGCGTCGGTGATGGTCGAGAGGCGGTGCGCGATGACCAGCACCGTCTTGTCTTGCCCCACGGCCTCCAGCTCGGCCTGAATGGCGCGCTCGTTGTTGGAGTCGAGCGCCGAGGTGGCTTCGTCGAAGATCAGGATCGGCGGGTTCTTGAGCAGGGTCCGCGCGATGGCCACGCGCTGCTTCTCGCCGCCTGAGAGCTTGAGGCCGCGCTCGCCCACGCGGGTCTCGTAGCCAGCCGGCGTGGCGGCGATGAAGTCATGGATGTGCGCCGCCCGCGCGGCAGCTTCGATCTCGTCCTGGCTCGCCCCCGTGCGGCCGTAGCCGATGTTGTAGGCCACGGTGTCGTTGAAGAGCACGGTGTCCTGCGGAACGATGCCGATGGCGCGACGCAAACTGGATTGCGTGACCTGGCGGATCTCCTGCCCATCGATGCGGATCGCGCCCTGCTGGACGTCGTAGAAGCGGTAGAGCAGGCGCGCCAGCGTGCTCTTGCCCGAGCCGCTGGGCCCCACCACCGCCACCTTCTTGCCCGCCGGGATCTCGAAGCTGACGCCATGCAAGATGGGCCGCGCGGGTTCGTAGGCAAAGTGCACCGCCTCGAAGCGCACGGCCCCGCCCGAGACCTGCAAGGGCTGCGCGCCCGGCGCGTCGGCCACCTCGCGCTCGCGGTCCAGCAGCCGGAACATCTTCTCGATGTCGGTCAGGCTCTGCTTGATCTCGCGGTAGAGCACGCCCAGGAAGTTGAGCGGGATGTAGAGCTGGATCATGAAGCCGTTGACCATCACCAGGTCACCCAGGGTCATGTGCCCCTCGACCACGCCTTGCGTGGCGCGCCACAGCATCAGCACCAGGGCGGTGGCGATGATCAGCTGCTGGCCAGTGTTGAGCAGCGAGAGCGTGGTCTGCGACTTGAGCTGGGCGCGGCGCAGCTTCTCCAGGCTCTCGTCGTAGCGCGAGGCTTCGAAGTGCTCGTTGTTGAAGTACTTGACCGTCTCGTAATTGAGCAAGGAGTCGATGGCCTTGGTGTGCGCGACCGAGTCCAGCTCGTTGAGCTGACGGCGGAACTGTGTCCGCCACTCGGTCACGATGATGGTGAAGATCACGTAGACGACCAGGGCCCCCAGCGTGATGCCGGCGAACCAGGCATCGAACTGCACGGCGAGCAGGGTGAGCACCAGCACCACCTCGATCACCGTGGGCAGGATGCTGTAGAGCGAGTAGCTGATCAGCGAATGCACGGCCCGCGTTCCGCGCTCGATGTCGCGCGTCATGCCGCCCGTCTGGCGCTCCAGGTGGAAGCGCAGCGACAGCGCGTGCAGGTGCTCGAACACCTGCAGCGAGAGCCGCCGCGCCGTGCCCTCGGTGGCCTTGGCAAAGATCAGCTCGCGCAGCTCGGTGAAGAGCGAGGTCATCAGCCGCAGCCCGCCATAGGCCAGCAGCAAGCCAAAGGGCACCACCAGCAGCGCCTGCGGGTCACCAGGCTTGAGGTCCAGCGCATCCACCAGGCGCTTGAGCAGCAACGGCACGCCCACATTGCTGAACTTGGCCGCCAGCATGAAGGACAGCGCGATGCCCACGCGCCAGCGGTAGCGCCACAGGTAAGGCAGCAGACGCTGCACGGTGCCCCAGTCGCCCGAGGGCTGTCCGGCAGGAGACACAGAAGTGGTGGGGGCAGTCAAGGCCTGGCGTCGCATCGGAACCTGTCGCGGCTCACAATGCCGCGTTCAAGATCTGCATTGTCTGCATCCGCCGCATGTCCACACCCACCGCCCCCGAAAGCACCTTGGCCCCCAACGTTCAACGTGAGCTGGTGCTGCGCGTGATGCCCATGCCGGCGGACGCGAACGCGAATGGCGATGTGTTCGGCGGCTGGATCATGGCCCAGGTGGATTTGGCCGGCTCGGTGCTGCCGGCGCGCATCTCGCGCGGCCGCATCGCCACCGTGGCGGTCAACGAATTCATCTTCAAGCAGCCCGTCAGCGTGGGCGACCTGCTGAGCTTCTATGCCAGCGTCGTGCGCATCGGCCGCACCTCGATCACGGTGCACGTGGAAGTGGTGGCCGAGCGCAACCCCGAGAACCCGCAGGCGGTGAAGGTGACTGAGGCCAACCTGACCTATGTCGCCATCGACAAACAGGGCAAGCCGCGCGAGATTCCGCGCTGAGGCCCGCGTGCCGAGCTGGCTGAGGCCCGAGGGCGGCAGGCGGGCGCGCTCGCACCAGACTGCACCCGGCGCGGCCGGACGCCGCGCACGCCGCGCCTCAAGCACTCGTTAACCCGGTGTCGGCGCAGTTTCCAGTGGTTCGAACCGGGATCCAGGCGATCACAGTCAAACCCTTGATTTGGCAGGGGCAAGTCTGAAACGGCATGAAACCTGCATAGCGCCTCATGCGTCAAGTCACCCTGGGGAGTCAAGCATGCGGTCTTCAACATTTCGTTTTGGATGGGCCCTTGCCACCGCATTGGTGTGCAGTGCAGCTTGGGCCGGGCCGGTGCCCGTGGCGCTGTCCATCAATGCCAAGGTCGCCTTCGACCTCGTCAACTCGTCGGCACCCGTCAATGCCAGTCAGACTGGCACGCTCACGGCCCGCAACGGGGGGGCCGACACCACGGCCAGCTTCACTGGCGCACCCAGCGGCGGCCCGTTGTCAGGCGCGCTTACCCAAACGGGCGATGGCATCGGCGTGCACTTCCAGGCCTCGGGCAGCAGTGCCAATGGAGACAGCACGGCAGGCTACCTGTTCGCCGACTACACCTTCGATCTCGCCAACAGTTCGGCCACGGAAACCTTCACCCTTGTCTTCAAGGCGCTGTTTGGCGCGGCTGGCAACAAGACGGACGCCTCCGGCGTTGACGCCTTTGCCGAGTCGCTGCTAAGCGTGTTCGACACGTCTAACGTCGAAGTGATTTACTCCGACTTCCTTTCCGACACGGTCAATCCCGGCAATAACAAGTCAGCCGCAAGCGGCAGCGACGAGTACACCCTGTCGCTGGCGCCGGGCCAAACGGCAAGCTTCACGGCATTCCAGAAAATGCGTGGTGGCGCATTCGTTCGGGGGGCCTTCGATGTGGATCTGGACGCATTCCTGCGGCTTGAAAGCATCCAATCCGATCGCGTCCCACCGCCCAACGACGTTCCGGCACCGGCGTCGCTGCCGTTGACGCTCACCGCGCTCGGCTTGCTGGCGCTGGCGCGACGTCGCCAGCACTGACGCTACGGCCCAGCTGACTTTCTTCACCACCTCTGAAAGAGCCCTGCCATGAAACTCCGCGCCAAGCGCTTCGTGTTTGTCGGCCTGTTTGCAGGCCTTTCTGCAAGCTCCGCATTTGCGTGCTCCGGCACCGAGCCCTATCTCGCCACCGTCTGCACGACCGCCGCCACCTTCTGCCCACGCGGGTATCTGGAGGCCGATGGCCGCCTCCTCTCGATCGCCCAAAACACCGCGCTCTTCTCGCTGCTCGGCACCAATTTCGGGGGCGACGGCCGAACAACCTTCGGTTTGCCAGACCTGCGGAGCCGCACACCGGTGGGCGCCAGCTTTAGCAATCCTCCCGGATTGACGCCAGTCTCGCTGGGCGAGAAGTCCGGCGCTGAGCAGGTGACGATCTCGCTCAACCAGATGCCCCTGCACTCGCACACCGCCCAGATGAGAGGTACAGCCTCGACGGGCAATACCGACAGTCCTGCCGGCGCAGCGCCCGCCAAGCTGGCACGGTCGAACAACTACAGCACGGCGGGTGCCGACACGAATATGGCAGCCAACACGGTCACCGTCGGAACCGCCGGGGGCAGCCAGCCGATGGCAATTCGCAATCCCTACACCGGCCTGCTGTTTTGCATCGCGGCGGAAGGCATCTTCCCGTCTCGGCCCTGAGTCGCGCCGCCGGACGGCACTGGCTGAGGCTCGTTGTCCGGTTTCCTCGTTGTCCGGTTTAGCTGGCGGCACGGCCAGCCGTTTCCAAAAGCCCCGTTCCGGCAAAGCCGTGCGGGGCTTTTGCTTCCTGCTCAGCTGAATTTCGAGAAATCCGGCGCTCGCTTTTCGAAGAAGGCCTGCATGGCCTCGCGGGCCTCGGGGCTGCGCAGGCGCTGGCCAAAGACCTCGCTCTCGCGCTGATTGGCGGCCAGCACGGCCTCGCGCAGCGGAGCGCGCAGCAGTTGCTTGCTCTCGCGCACCGCCGCCGGGGGCAGCTTGTTGAAACGTTCAGCGACGCGGCGGGCGTGGTTCAGCACCTCGCCGGCGGGCAGGACGGCATTGGCAAGGCCGCACTCCACCGCCTGCTCGCCGGTGAAGGGGTCGCCCAGCAGCAGCTTCTCTGCCGCACGACGCATGCCCATCAGGCTGGGCACCAGCAGGCTGGAGGCGTACTCGGGCACGAGGCCGAGGGCCACGAAGGGCATGGCCAAGCGGGCGTCGTCGGCCACGTAGACGAAATCGCAGTGCAGCAGCATGGTGGTGCCGATGCCCACGGCGCCGCCGGTCACGGCCGCGATGACGGGCTTGCCGCAGTCGAGCAAGGCGCGCTGGAACTGGAAGACCGGCGCCTCCTCGTTCTGCGGAGGGCGGGCCATGAAGTCTTCGAGGTCATTGCCCGAGGTGAAGATGCCGGGCTGGCCGGTGATGAGCACGGCACGCACCGCTGCGTCAGCATCCGCCGCGCGCAGACCTTCGGCCAGGGCCTGGTACATGGCCATGGTCAGCGCGTTCTTCTTCTCGGGGCGAGCGATCTCCAGGGTGGCGACGCCGTTCAGGGTGTAGGTCTTGATGGTCATATCAGTTGTCCGTGGCGCGTTGCCGAACCCGTGCTGGATGAAACCCGGCGCCTGCCGTCGCTGTGGCGATGTTGGGTTTCATCTCAGGTCAGCCAAGCCGGGATCTGCGGCCAAAGCTTGGTTTGGAATTTGGGGCGAAAGAAGCCGAAGTGGCCGATGCGGCGCTCGCCGATGTCGGCGGGGGCGCTGTGGCGCATCTC
>CALMQC010000306.1 GCA_937871895.1 uncultured Roseateles sp.
CAGTGCCGGCGGGGGGGGCTAGGGTGGCATTGCGGCCGGCGCCCGCGGCCCGCGAGGGGGCCTGGGCCACCAACTGGCGCAGCGCCAGCGTGGCGCTGCTGGGCGCCGTGCCATGTACGCGGGCCAGCATGGCGTCGAGGGCATCGAGCTCCTGCAGCGCGCGGGCGCGGTCGTGGGCCAGGTAGTGCAGCCGCGCCAGTTCGCGCCGGGGGGCTTCGGCTTCGGGTTGCAGGCTGATGGCGTCCACGGCCAGGCGCAGGGCGTCGTCGAGCCGGCCGGCCAGTTCAGCCGCCTGCAGTTGCTGCTGCAGGGTGTCGATGTGGGCCTGCCGCCAGCGCCGGCGGGCGTCGTCGAGCCAGAGGCCGAGTTCGTCGTCCGTGGGCAGGTGCAGGTCGGGCAGCAGGAGCTCGGCGCCCAGGCGTTGTACCGGCGTTTGCAGGGCCAGGGTGTCGGTGCCCTGCACCCAGGCGTGGCCGGCTTGGCTCTTGAGGCGCAGCAGCCGCTGGCGCAGGTTGCCGCGCGCCCGCGCCGCTGGTACGCCCGGCCAGAGCTGGCGGGCCAGCAGGTCGCGCGGCTGGGGGCCCGCCAGCGCCAGGCGCAAGGCCAGCAGGGCGGCCACGCCGTCCAGTGCCCAGCGCCGGCCGTCCGGGGCCACCAGGCAGGCTTGCCGCCCGAGGGTGAGGAGCCAGTCCGTCGTCATCGCTAGGGGGTGCCGTGCGCTTTCAGTGCGGTCGGCCAGCGGCGCTGGCCCGTGGGGTGCGAGCGATTATGGAGACGGCCCGGCCGGGCAAATTCCCGGATTCGTCCGGGCGCCGGCGTTTGGCCCGAGGCAGCGCTGCCTAGCATCGTCGTCTGTCCACTTCTTGCGTTTGGAGTCGCTGTGAAACGTCAATTCCTGTGGGCCATGCTGGCCGCCATGGTGTCGGGGCCTGTGCTGGCTGAGTTCCCGGACAAGCCGGTCACCCTGGTGGTGCCTTTTGCAGCAGGCGGCCCCACCGACAAGGTGGCGCGCGACCTGGCCGAGGCGCTGCGCGGGCCCCTGGGCGGCACGGTGACCGTGGAGAACGTGGCGGGCGAGGGCGGGACCGCCGGTGCGACCAAGGTGGCCAAGGCCAGTGCCGATGGCTACACGCTGCTGGTGCATCACATCGGCATGGCGACGGCGCCGCTGCTGTATCGCGGGCTCAAGTTCAAGCCGCTCGAAGACTTCGAGTACCTGGGCCTGGTCAACGAAGTGCCCATGACCCTGGTGGCGCGGCCCAACCATCCGGCCAACAGCTGGCCCGAGCTGGCCAAGTGGCTGGACGGCCGGACGGACAGAGCGCAGCTGGCGCACGCGGGCATTGGCTCGGCGTCACACCTGTGCGGGCTGCTGTTCCAGGCCGCGAGAAAGGCCGATTTGCAGACGACGGTCTACAAGGGCACCGGCCCTGCCATGGCCGACCTGATCGCCGGAAAGGTCGACCTCATGTGCGACCAGACCAGCAACACGCTGTCGCCTATCGAGGCCGGTAAGGTCAAGGCCTATGCGGTCACGACCAGCCGCCGGCTCAGTGGGCCCCTGGCCAAGCTGCCCACTCTCGACGAAGCCGGGCTCAAGGGTTTCAACATCACCATCTGGAACGGTGTCTATGCCCCCAAGGGCACGCCCAAGGCCGTGCTGGACAAGCTGCATGGCGCGCTCAAGACCGTGATGCAGTCGCCCGACTTCCAGAAGCGCCAGCACGCGCTGGGCGCCGAGGTGGTGACCGATGCGCGCAGCAATCCCGCCGAGCATCGCAAGTTCGTGCAAAGCGAGATCAGCCGCTGGGGCCCGATCCTGAAGTCGGCCGCGCAGTACGGCGACTGGCTGGATTGAGTGGCGGCGTGGTGGCCTAAGTAGTCGCCACAGCGCCGGGCGTCGCAGCCCTCCTAGGATCGGTGTCACCGTTTCCTTTGAGGACCACATCGCCATGCGCCACGCTCTGATCGCCACCCTCGCTGTCTTGACCGCTGGCTCGGCACTGGCCGAGTACCCCGAGAAGCCCATCACCATCGTCGTGCCCTTTGCGGCCGGCGGCCCGACCGACAAGGTCGCGCGGGATTTGGCCGAGGCGCTGCGCAAGCCGTTGGGCGCCACGCTCGTCATCGAGAACGTGGGCGGCGCGGGCGGCACCCTGGGTGCCACCAAGGTGGCCAAGGCCGCGCCTGATGGCTACACGGTGCTGCTGCACCACATCGGCATGGCCACCTCACCCGGGCTGTACCGGGCGCTGCAGTACAAGACGCTGGACGACTTCGAGTACCTGGGCCTCATCAACGAAGTGCCCATGACCTTGATCGGCCGCCCCACGCTGCCGGCCGCCAACTACGCCGAACTGGCCAAGTGGCTGGACGCGAACAAGGGCAAGGTCAACCTCGCCAACGCCGGCCTCGGCTCGGCCTCGCACCTGTGCGGGCTGCTGTTCCAGTCCACGCTCAAGAACGACATGACCACCGTGCCCTACAAGGGCACGGCACCGGCCATGAATGACCTGCTCGGCGGCCAGGTCGACATCATGTGCGACCAGACCACCAACACCACCGGCCAGATCGAGGCCGGCAAGGTCAAGGCCTACGCCGTCACCACCACCAAGCGCCTCACCGCGCCGGCCCTGGCCAAGCTGCCGACGCTGGATGAATCGGGCCTCAAGGGCTTCAACGTCAGCATCTGGCACGGCCTCTATGCGCCCAAGGGCACGCCGAAGGCCGTGGTGGACAAGGTCAACGCGGCGCTCAAGGTCGCGCTGCAGGACGCCGACTTCCACAAGCGCCAGGAAGCCCTCGGCGCCGTCATCGTGACCGACGCCCGCGTCAACAGCGTCGACCACAAGAAGTTCGTCGAGGCCGAGATCAACAAGTGGGGGCCGATCATCAGGGCCGCCGGCCAGTACGCGGACTAATGGTCGCTGCTGTGGCCGATTGCGCGCCTCAGGTCGTCCTCAACTTCTGGTTCCAAGAGACCAAGCCGGCCCAGTGGTGGTCGGCCGAGCCCGCCTTTGACACCTTGATCCGCAGCCGCTTTGGCGCCTTGCACGCCCGTGCGGCGGCGGGCGAGCTGTGGGCCTGGCGGGGGCAAGGCGCCCACGGTCGGCTGGCCGAGATCCTGGTGCTGGACCAGTTCTCCCGCAACCTGGGGCGCGGCACGCCGCTCGCCTTTGCGCAGGACGGCATGGCTCTGGTGCTGGCGCAGGAGGCCGTGGCCGCCGGGGCGCAGGCTGAGCTGGCCGATGCCGAGCGGCCCTTCCTCTTGATGCCCTATATGCACAGCGAATCTCGCGCGGTGCACGAGGTGGCGGTGGCGCTCTTCAGCGCCCATGCGCCCGGCAACCTCGACTTCGAGCTGCGCCACAAGGCCATCGTGGACCGCTTCGGGCGCTACCCGCACCGCAACGCCGTGCTGGGGCGGGTGTCGAGCGAGGAAGAACTCGAGTTCTTGAAGCAGCCGGGGTCGAGCTTCTAGGCGTTCCGCCGCAGACTCCTAGGCCCGGGCCGCTTTGCATGGCCTTTACGCGACCTCGTTACGATGGCTCATCGGTTGTCGTACAACTACGCCTTCCCGCGTCATTCCACGCCTGAGAGATCGCCATGAAGACCCTCACTCCCGCGCCGCGCCTGCGCGCCTTCGTAGCCGCCACCCTGCTGGGCCTGCTCGCCTCCCATGCCGCGCTCGCGCAGTCCGAGCGCTGGGTGGCCACTTGGGGCACCGCGCAGCTGACCCCCTCGCCCGACCAAGCCCTGCCTAGTGACGCCTGGCGTGACGGGAGCATCCGCCAGTTGGTGCGCGCCTCGGCGCCGGGCCGGCAGGTGAGGGTGCGCTTGAGCAATGCCCATGGCCCCACGCCGCTGCAGATCAACGCGGCCGCGGTCGGCCTCGTGGCCGCGAATGGCAAGCCCGACCTCGTGCCCGGCAGCGCCCACCCGCTGACCTTCAATGGCGAGACTGCCGTGATGATCCCGGCCGGCGCCGAGTACCTCAGCGACCCCGTGCCGCTCGCCATCGCGGCCGGCGCCGACGTGGCCATCAGCCTGCATTTCCTGGGCGAGCCGCACCGCGTGACGGGCCATGCCGGCTCACGCGCCACCACCTTCATGGTCCCCGGCAACAAGGTGCTGGAGACGACCTGGGCCAGCCCCCGCACGGCCGAGCGCTGGGTCTTCATCACGGGCCTGGAAGTGCTGGCGCCCAAATCAAGCCGCAGCTTCGTGGCGATTGGCGACTCGATCACCGACGGCTATGGCGTCAAGGCCGACACCCATCTGCGCTGGACCGACGGCCTCGCCGCCCGGCTGCGTGAAGCCGGTCTCTCGCAGATCGGCGTGGTCAACGCCGGCATCGGCGGCGGGCGCATGCTGCGTGAGGGCCTGGGCCCGGCGCTCGTGAGCCGCTTCGAGCGCGATGTGCTGATGCGCCCCGGCGTGAGCCATGCGCTCGTCTTCATCGGCGTCAACGACATGGGCAGCCAGCGCCGCAATGGCGACGACACACCCGACGCCCGCGCCCGCCTGCTGGCCGACCTGAAGCTCGCCCACACCCAGCTCGCCGCCCGTGCGCACGACCAGGGTGTGTGCCTGATCGGCGCCACCGTCACGCCCTATGCCGGCAGCGAGTACTACCGCCCCAGCCCTGCCAACGAGGCCGACCGCCAAGCGCTGAACGACTGGATCCGCAGCTCCGGCGTGTTCGACGCCGTGGCCGACTTTGACGCCGCCGTGCGCGACCCGGCTCGCCCGGATCGCCTCGCGCCAGACGCCGACAACGACGGCCTGCACCCCAGCATGGCCGGCCTCAAGAAGCTGGCCGACGCCGTCCCGCTGGACGCCCTGCGCAGCTGCCGCTGGGCAAAGTGAGCGCCTCGATGATCAAGCGCCTCACGCTCAGCCTCGTGCTTGCTCTCGCGGGCAGCGCCGCCCAGGCCCTCGGCCTCGCGCCCTTCGTCCAGTTCCAGCCGGCCAAGGATGCCGTCTCGCTCACCGGCGGCATCGCCGTGGACGCCGCCGATGAACCCGCCGTGCGCCGCGCGGTGGGTGACCTGGCCGCCGACCTGGAGCGCGTCACCCGCAAGCGCCCCCAAGTGCAGCAAGCCGCCGCGCCCAAGGGCACGGACCTGATCCTCGTCGGCACGCTCGGCAAGAGCGCCTTGATCGACGCGCTGGTGGCCGCCGGCAAGCTCGACGTGAGCCCGCTCAAGGGCCAGTGGGAGGGCTGGCGGATTGCCGCCGTCGCCCAGCCGCTGCCGGGCGTGGAGCGCGCGCTCGTGATCGTCGGCAGTGACCGGCGCGGCACGGTCTACGGCATCTACGAGCTGTCCGAGCAGATTGGCGTCTCGCCCTGGACCTGGTGGGCCGACGTGCCCGTGACGCAGCGCACAGCGCTCTACGTGCCGGCCGGCACGCGCGTGCAGGACGCGCCCGTGGTGC
>CALMQC010000307.1 GCA_937871895.1 uncultured Roseateles sp.
GGGACAGGGACAGGGACAGGGACAGGGACAGGGACAGGGACAGGGACAGGGATTAAGTAATACATCTCCGCTCCGCTCCGATGTCCTTCCGGCCCCGGCTGCGCCGGCTCCGGCGCCCAAGGCCAAGCGGGCGCCATCCGAACCCCCGCCAACAGCCGCGACCTGGGACGCCTACTCCGACGCCTACCGGGCCCGCTACGGGGCAGACCCGGTGCGCAATGCCAAGGTCAACGGCCAGCTGTCGCAGCTGGTGCAGCGCATAGGCGCGACAGAGGCCCCCCAGGTGGCGGCGTGGTTCGTCGGGCACCAGCGGGTCGAGTACGTCCGGGGCATGCACCCCGTGGACCTGCTGCTGCGCGATGCCGAGAGCCTGCGCACCTCCTGGGCAACCGGGCGCCAGGTCACCGCGACTCAGGCGCAGATGGCCGACCGAACCCAGACCAACGCCAACGCCTTCGGCCCGCTGATCGCGGCAGCCAGGGCCCGAGAGGAGGCCGAGCATGGCAACGCCTGAGCTGATCCAAGCCATCGCCGTGACCGCCGAACTGTGCGGCCGCTCCTTCAGCCCCGAGGCGGCCGCGGTCTTTGTCGATGACCTTTCCGGCTTCGACGAGCAGGCACTGCTGGGCGCGCTGCGCCGCTGCCGCCGCGAGGTGCGCGGCCTGCTCACGGTGCAGGACGTGGTGAGCCGGATCGATGACGGCCGGCCGGGGCCGGACGAGGCCTGGGCCCAAATCCCGCGAGACGAGGCCGCCAGCGTGGTGTGGACCGACGAGATGGCCGAGGCCTTCGGCGCGGCCTCTCCGCTGCTGGCGGTTGGCGACAAGGTGGGCGCCCGGCTGGCGTTCCGTGAGGCCTACCAAGCCCGGGTGAACGCAGCGCGCGACCAGCGCCGGGCGCCGCGGTGGCAGGTCAGCCTCGGGCATGACCCGCGCGGCCGTGACCAGGCGCTGGCCGAGGCTGTGCAGCGCAATCGCCTGACGCTGGAGCAGGCCCGGGCCTACAGCCCTACGCTGGCGCTGCCGAGCGCGCCGCCAGCCCATGTGCTGCAGCTGGCCGCGCAGGCGGTGCGGAGGCTGGCGTGAGCGATCAGCGTCAGCAGCTGGTCGCCGGCTTCGAGCGGGCAATGGCCGAGTCGATGGCCAAGCCTGCGAAGGCCTGGGCCTGGCGGCTGCGCGAGATCGAGCTGCACCACAACGGCCTGATGCCATTCGACCCGGCCAAACCGATCCCCGAAGACAAACGCCGAATGACCCAGGCCCAACAGCTGATGTGGCGCCAAGCGCTGCGCGGCGAGACAACCAAGGAAGGTGTGTGATGACGAAAAAAGGACAGGACATGGGCGGCGTCCGCGACTTCGAGGACCTGCGCCAGCGCAGCGTGATCGCCGGAGAAACCGGCTGCTGGATCGTGCGTGCTGCAGAGTCGAAAGGGAGCGTTTACCTGTGGAGCCCGGACATCGGCCGCGTGATCTCGCTGGCCGCGCTCGTGGCGGTGCTGCAGAGAGGCCGCCTAGCCAAGCCCGGCACGATCTGGCGGCCAATCTGCGGCGACCGGCGTTGCGGAAACCCGGCGCACCGGAAGCTCGGGACCATGGCCGAGTACCGCAAAGCCAGCCGCCCGGAGCTATCTCCTGCACATCGCCAGCGCATTGCGCAGGGCATGCGTGCCCGGCCCGGCAGCAAGTACACGCCCGAGCTGCGCGCTGAGATCCTGGCCAGCGACGAGGAGCCGCGCGTGATGGCCGAGCGCCTGGGCCTGCACCACAGCACGATCCAGAAGGTGCGCGCCGGCTTGCTTTGGCGTGATGCCGCGCCAGGCGCGAGCGTGTTCCACCTGGCCCAGAGCGTGCTGCGGGGTGCGGCATGAGGGGCGGGCAAAAAGGCAGCAGCCGCCACCTGAGCGCCCGAGAAGTGGAAGAGCTCAAGCGCCGCATCGCGAAGACCTTGGCAACGACAGCTCGGGAAGCCATTGCCAGGGCGCTGGCGCACCAGTACACGCCACCGCACTCGAAGGGGGTGGCCGCATGATCGAGCTCACCCTCCCGTACCCGATCAGTGCGAACCGCTACTGGCGCAGCTTCGTCCCGCGCGGACATGCAAGGGCCATCGTTGCGCTGAGCGACGAGGCCAAGGCCTACAAGCAGACCGTGGGCTGGCCGGTCAAGAAGGCCGGCATCCGCGCGCCGATCTCCGGCCGCGTGGCGATCGAGATCCAGCTGTACCCGCAGCGCCCGCAGGATTGGGCCCGCCGCGCCCGCAAGGATCCGCAGGCCTGGGATGACACGGTGCAGTGTCTGGACCTGGACAACGCCAACAAGGTGCTGCTGGACGCGCTCAAGGGCCTGGCCATCGACGACGACAAGTGGGTGCGCCGCATCGTGGCCGAGCGCATGGAGCCGGACGGGGACGCCCGGGTGGTGGTGCGCATCACGCCGCTGGCGCTGCCGGCCGCTGCTCAGCGCGATCTGCTGGAGGCGATGGCGTGAGCTGCAAAGACTGCGAGACCGCCGCCGCCCGCATGTGGTCCGGCTTCACATTCGGATGCCAGGGCTGTCTGGCAAGGTCCGCCGCGCGCTCCCCGCACTACCGCAGGGTTCGCGATGCCGGCAAGCTGGACCGGCAGTACCGGGCCTTGCTGGCTCAGTTCGGCGTGAGCCATGAGGCTGTGAAGGAAGCTGCCGCGCGCGACTTTGAGAGCAGCGGGAGGGCCAAATGCTGACCCCCCGCCAAGAAGCGTTCGCGGCCGGCCTGGCGCAAGGCCTGACCCAGGCGGCGGCCTACCGGGAGGCTTACCCGAAGTCCAGGACCTGGAAAGACGCCAGCGTGCGGGAACAGGCCCACAGGCTCGCTGCCAATCCTGACGTTTGCCTGAGAGTCAACGAACTGTCGGCCAAGGCCGCAGCAGCCAACGAGGTCACCGTCGAGCGCGTCGTCGCTGAGCTGGCGCGCCTGGCCTTCTTCGACGTGCGCCGCCTGGTCAACGAGGACGGCAGCCCGCGCAAGCTGACCGAGCTGGACGACGACACGGCGCGCGCTGTGGCGGGCTTGGACGTGGTGCGCATCGGTAACGCGGACGCAGGCGTCGGCGAGGTGCTGAAGTTCAAGCTCGCCGACAAGGGCGCCAACCTGGAGCGCCTCGGCCGGCACCTGGCGATGTTCAAGGACGTGGTGATGGTCGGCGCCTTCGACCGGATGACGGACGACGAGCTGGCAGCCCGGCGCGACGCGCTGCTGGCGCGCGGTAAGGGCGCCGCGTGACGCTCAGCCGCGCCGAGACTATCGAGCTGCTGCGCCTGGACGCAGAGCTGGCGCGCCGCACTGCGCGCCGCAAGCTCTTCACCTACTTCCCCGACAGCGGCCCGCTTCGCCGCGAGCTTTACCCGAAGCACCTGGCGTTCTTCGAGGCCGGCCTGACGCACCGCCAGCGCCTGATGCTGGCAGCCAACCGGGTCGGCAAGACGGAGTCGGTCGGCCTCTACGAGCTCACGCTGCACCTGACCGGCCGCTACCCCGCCTGGTGGAAGGGACGCCGCTTCACCCGCCCCATCAAGGCCTGGGCCGCGGGCGACACCGGCAAGACCGTGCGCGACATCCTGCAGCTCAAGCTGCTGGGCCCTGCAGGCAGCTTCGGCACCGGCGTGCTGCCGGGCGACGACCTAGTGCGGGTGACGCGCTCCAGCGGCGTGGCCGACGCGGTGGATACGCTCTACGTGAAGCACCAGGCCGGCGGCGAGAGCGTGCTGAGCCTCAAGAGCTACGACCAGCGCCGCGAGGCCTTCCAAGGCACCGAGCAGGACGTGATCCTGCTGGACGAAGAGCCGCCGATGGACATCTACACGGAGTGCCTGCTCCGCACGATGACCAACGACGGCATGCTGATGCTCACCTTCACGCCGCTGATGGGCCTGTCGGAGGTGGTGCTGGTCTTCCTGCCTGACGGCAGCTTCGAGAGCGCCGTCGACGACGGGTCGAAGTGCGTGATCAGCGCGACCTGGGACGACGTGCCCCACCTCTCCGAGGACGCCAAGCGCGAGCTGATGGCGAGCATCCCGCCGTTCCAGCGCGATGCGCGCTCCAAGGGCGTGCCGCAGCTCGGCGCCGGCGCGATCTACCCGGTGCCCGAGTCGGACTTTGTGGTCGACGACTTCCCGATCCCGAAGCACTGGCCGCGCGCCTACGGCATGGATGTGGGCTGGAACCGCACCGCAGTGCCCTGGGGCGCGCTGGACCGCGAGACCGGCACCCTGTACCTCTACGCCGAGTACTACCGCGGCCAGGCCGAGCCCAGCGTGCACGCGACGGCGGTCAAAGCGCGCGGCGAGTGGATCCCCGGCGTGATCGACCCGGCAGCGCGCGGCCGCAGCCAGCGCGACGGCGAGCAGCTCCTGCAGGACTACCGCGACCTGGGCCTGGACCTGCTGCCGGCCGTGAACGCTGTCGAGGCAGGGCTCTACACGGTCTGGGAGCGGCTGTCCGGCGGCCGGCTGAAGGTCTTCCGCAGCATGAGCAACTGGCTCAGCGAGTTCCGCCTCTACCGCCGTGACGAGAAGGGCCGGATCGTGAAGCAGAACGACCACTTGATGGACGCCACCCGCTACCTGGTGGTGTCAGGCCTGGACCGTGCCTGCGTGCAGACGCCGCAGGCCGACCCCGATGAATTCGCAACCCGCCGGGAGACCGGCGGCTGGATGGGCTGAGGCCCGATCACTTCCAACCGAGGAGAACGACATGGAACCCACCCTGGCCGAGGCGAACGACGCCTTCGACGACGCGAAGGAGCAGCGGCGCAAACAGCAGGAGGATCTGCTGCAGGGCGCGCGCGAGGCATTCGACGAGGCGGTGGAGGCCGAGGCCGACAACCGGCGCGAGTGGCTGGACGACTTCAAGTTCGCCCGCCTGGGCGAGCAGTGGCCCGAAGACGTGCGCAAGGCCCGCGAGAAGGACGCACGGCCCTGCCTGACGATCAACAAGCTGCCGGCGTTCCTGCGCCAGGTGGTGAACGACAGCCGGCAGAACCGGCCGTCCATCACCGTGCGCCCGGCCGACAGCTCAGGGGACCCGGCCACGGCCCGGGTGATCAATGGGCTGATCCGCAACATCGAGTACACGAGCAACGCGGACGTGGCCTACGACACCGCGCTGGAGTGCGCGGCGACGGGCGGCTTTGGCTATCTGCGGGTGCGCACGCAATATGCGCATGACGACACCTTCGACCTGGACATCGTCATCGACCGAGTGGCCAACCCGCTGACGGTCTACGGCGACCCGCGCAGCTCGGCGGCCGACTCCAGCGACTGGAACGTGGGCTTCGTGACCGAGATGGTGCCGCTGGAGGTGTTCAAGCGCACCTACCGCGGCGCCCAGGCGGCGGACTTCGACGCCCAGTCCTACGACGCGCTCAAGGGCCCGTGGCGCGACGGTGATGACGTGCGGGTGGCCGAGTACTGGCGACGCGAGGAAGTGCGCGGCCAGCTGCTGCAACTCTCCAACGGCCAGCTGGTCGACGGCGAAGTGTTCGTCCGCAACCAGGCTCTGTTCGCCCAGGCTGGGCTGACTGTGGCGGGGGCGCGAGAGGTGCGTCGCCACAAGGTGATGCAGTACATGCTCTCGGGCGCCGAGGTGCTGAGCGAGACCGAATGGCCGGGCCGCTTCATCCCGGTGATCCCGGTCTACGGCGACGAGGTGAACATCGAGGGCCGGCGCTACTTCCGCAGTCTGTTCCGCGACGCCAAGGACGCGCAGCGGATGTTCAACTACTGGCGCACCACCAGCACCGAGCTGGTCGCGCTGGCTCCGCGCGCCCCCTTCATCGGCCCCAAGGGCTTCGCCAAGAGCGACCCGCACTGGCGCACGGCCAACACCGAGAACCACGCCTTCCTCGAGTACGACGGCCAGGTGGCGCCGCAGCGCCAGGGCTTCACAGGCCCGCCGGCCGGCGCACTGCAGGAGGCTCTGAACGCCAGCGACGACATGAAGGCCATCATGGGCCTGTACGACGCGAGCCTGGGCGCTCGGTCGAACGAGACCAGCGGGGTGGCGATCACGGCGCGTCAGCGCGAAGGCGATGTCAGCACCTTTCACTTCATCGACAACTTGGCGCGAGCCATTCGCCACACCGGCCGCATCCTGATCGACCTGATTCCCAAGGTCTACACCGGCCCGCGCATCGTGCGCGTGATCGGCCAGGACGGCACGGCGCAGACGGTGCCGATCAACCAGCAGGTTCAGATGCCCAACGGCGCCGCGGCGATCTTCGACCTGACCGCCGGCAAGTACGACCTGACGGTCGAGACCGGTCCGAGCTTCACCACCAAGCGGCAGGAGGCTGCGGCCCAGATGACCGAGTTCATGCGCGCGGTGCCGGGCGCGGCGCAGCTGATCGGCGACCTGCTGGCCAAGAACCTGGACTGGCCGGGCGCCGAGGAAATCGCGCAGCGCCTGCGCGCCATGCTGCCGCCTCAGCTCCAGGGCCAGAACCCGCAGCTCGCGCAGATGCAGCAGCAGATGCAGGCCCTCCAGCAGCAGCTGCAGCAGGGCGGCCAGGCCTTCGCCGCGCTGCAGGCCGAGAACCAGCGCTTGAAGGGCGACCTCTCCATCAAGGCGCGCGAGGCCGACATCAAGGCCTTCTCGGCGGAGACCGACCGCCTGGAGGCTGTGCAGGCCGGCATGGGCCCGGCCGAGATCCAAGCCCTGGTGCTGCAGACCCTGCAGCAGCTCATGGGCTCGCCCGATATCGCCCCCGCGCGCCCGCAGCCGCTCGGAATGCTGCCCGGCGGCGTGATGCCCGCCGGTGCGCGGCCTGGCCCGATGGTCAGCGCT
This sequence comes from uncultured Roseateles sp., assembly GCA_937871895.1. GTDB lineage: Bacteria > Pseudomonadota > Gammaproteobacteria > Burkholderiales > Burkholderiaceae_C > Pelomonas. The sequence goes on from CALMQC010000307.1 coordinate 6,822, forward strand.
CCGAGGCTTCCCCCCAACTTCCCCATCCAGCCCAGCCAGGGCCCCACCTTCCAGTAACCACAAGGAGCGCGTAACATGCCATTCGAACTCGGGACCAACCAAGCCGCCGAAACGCTTAGCGAGGCGGCAGGAGTCCAAGGGACCAACCCGGCCGATCCGCTTCGCGAGGCTGCAGCAGGAGTCCCCGATTCACAGGACCAAGGCCTGGCTGGCCAGTCCGACCTGGAACTTGACGAAGACGGCAACCCGATTGAGCCGGCCATCGAGCTGGACGAGTGGGAAGACGAGGACGGCAAGAAGCACCAGGTTCCCAAGGCCCTGATGCCGCGTCTCATGAAAGACGCGGACTACACCCGGAAGACTCAGGAGCTGGCGGAAACCCAGCGGCAGGCGCAGCAGCAGTTCGCCCAGCGTGAACAGCAGCTTGCGCTCCAGGCTCAGGCGCAGCAGCAGACCTTGCAGCACCGCGCCCAGCTCGCCGCGCTGGACATGCAGCTTGCGCAGTACCAGGGCGTGAACTGGACCATCGCGGCCCAGCAGGACCCCGGCGCAGCGCAGCAGGCATGGCTGGCCTTCCAGCAGCTCAAAGAGCAACGGACGGGCGTAGCGACCCAGATCCAGGCGATGGAGCAGCAGCTCACGGTGCACGCGCAGCAGCAGGCCCAACAGGCCCAGGCGCAGGCGTCCGAGGCGGTGGCTCGCATCGTCAGCACGTGGAAGCCTGAGGAACAGGCGGCGGTGAACGAGATCGGGGCCAAGGTCTACGGTGTGACGAAGGAGCAGTTCCAGCTCTTCGCCACGAACCCGGGGCTGCTGCCGATCCTGCGCGACGCCGTGCTGTACCAGAGGGCCCAACAGCGTGCCGCTTCCGCTGGCAAGGCGGCAGCGCCGGCACCCCAGGCCGGGCCGACCCCGACGCTGCAGCAAGGCAGCGGGCGGGCCACGCCCAAGAGCCTGGACGACCCGGGGTTGTCGACGGACGAGTGGATGCGGCGCCGGTCCGAACAGATCAGCAAGCGCGGGCGCAGGTAATCGGCACAGCCGGGGCCTCGCCAGCCAACCCTACGAGGTCCCGACATGCCGAACACCATCCTGACCCCGACCGCAGTGACCCGCGAGGCGCTGCGTGTTCTTCACCAGAAGTTGACCTTCATCGGCAACATCAACCGCCAGTACGACGACAGCTACGCGAAGAAGGGCGCCAAGATCGGCAGCGATCTGAAGGTGCGCCTGCCGAACCAGTACGTCGTCCGCTCTGGCGCCAACCTGTCCACCCAGGACACCACCGAGCAGAGCGTGACCCTGCAGGTTGCCACCCAGAAGGGCGTCGACTTGACCTTCAGCTCGGCTGAGCTGACCTTGAGCCTGGACGACTTCAGCAAGCGCATCCTGGAGCCGGCGATGGCCGTGCTGGCCGCTGCAATGGAGGCCGACGCCTACAGCATGGCCCTGGACGTGTACCAGGCCGTGAACGGCATCGGCTCGGCGATCACCTGGAAGAACGTGCTGCTGGCCCGCAAGGCGCTGAACGACGCCTTGGCGCCGATCGACAACGACCGCTCGGTGATCCTGAACACCCAGGACAACGCCGACCTGGTGGACACGCTGAAGGGCCTGTTCCAGGACAGCTCGCAGATCAGCAAGCAGTACCGCGAGGGCATGATGGGCCGCACCGCCGGCGCCGACTTCTACGAGTCGACCATCATACCCAGCCATACCACCGGCACGGCGCTGTCTGCCACGACCTACACGGTCAACGGTGCGGGCCAGACTGGCAGCGGCGTGATCGTGGCAACGGGCGCGACGACCTTCAAAAAGGGCGACGTCGTGACCTTCGCTGGCTGCAACCGCGTGCACCCGGAGACCAAGGCTGACACCGGCGTCCTGCAGCAGTTCGTCGTCACGGCTGACTACGCTGGCGGCGCGGGCACCCTGCAGATCGCCCCGGCCATCGTCACCAGCGGCGGCACCCAGAACGTCAGCGCCTCGCCGACCAACGGCGGCGCGGTCACCAAGGTGGGCGCCGCGAGCGCGATCTACAAGCCCTCGCTGATGTTCCACAAGGACGCCTTCACCTTCGCCACGGCCGACCTGGTGATGCCGCAGGGCGTGGACTTCGCTGCGCGCGAGGTCTATGACGGCATCTCCATGCGCATCGTGCGCCAGTACGCGATCAGCACGGACACCTTCCCGTGCCGCCTCGACGTGCTGTATGGCTACAAGACCCTGCGCGCCCAGTTGGCCGCGCGGATCCTGTCCAACTGACGCAGTTGCCCCGGGGCTTCGGCCCCGGGCTTTTTTCTGCAGGAGCAGACATGGAAACGACCACCGAATACCCGAAGGCGCTCTACCCCAGCGCCGACCAGCGCAGCGCCCCCGTGGTGGTGCACAGCCAGGCCGAAGAGAACAAGGCCCGCGAGGAGGGCGCAAAGCCGCTGGCCGAATGGTGGGAAGCGACGGGCGTACCGGACGACGAGCCCGATGCGTTCTTCGCTGCGCGCGCCCAGGCCGTGGCCCAGCGTGAGGCCGCAGAAGCCAAGCGCCTGCTGGCGGAAGCCGAAGCGGAGCAGGCAGCGGCCGCTCAAGCCGCAGAAGCCGAGCGCCTGGAGGCTGAGCGCCTGGTACGGGCCGATGATCCAGCGCCCGAGGCCGCCAAGCCGGCGCGCGGCTCCAAGAAGGCCGCGGGCTGACCTGAGCCATGGGCCTGAGCACCTACGCCGACCTAAAGGCCTCGCTGGCCGACTGGCTGCACCGGGCCGACCTGGACCCGGTGATCCCCGACTTCATCGTGCTGGCCGAGGAGGCCATGGGCCGCGATTTGGCCGACTGCGCGGTGCTGTGGCGGATCTCCGACCCGATCGCGCTCAGCGTCGGCCAGGACACCGTGAGCCTGCCGGCCGACACCCTGGGCCTGAACTGGGCGAAGGTGCTCACTCCGAGCGAAGCCGCGCTGCACATCGCGCCGTCTGCTGCCACGGTGCGTGCCACCGATGCCAACACCAGCACGACCGGCCGACCCCGGGTGGTTGCGCTGACCGGCAACGACGGCGCGGCCGGCACGCCTGAGGCAGTAGTCTGGCCCAAGGCCGACCAGGACTACACGCTGCGCTTCGGCTATCGCGCCGCGGTGCCGGCGCTCAGCGACGCGGCGCCCACGAATTTCCTCCTGAAGCGCTTCCCCTCGCTCTACCTCTACGGCTCCCTGATCGCCTCTGCGCCCTACCTGAAGGCGGACGCGCGCATGGCGGTCTGGGAGGCCAAGTACCAGCAGGCTGTCGAGAGCGTGCGCGGCCAGGCCTGGGCCGGACCGGCGCTGCTAGGCACTGAGCTGGGCGGCGGTGGGGGCTTCGACATCACCACGGGTTGACCCATGCCGATCGCCTACTCTGAAATCCGCAAGCTGGTCAGCAACACCGCCTTTCAGGACCGCCTGCAGGTGGCCGTGTGGCGCGAGTCCTCGCGGCTGCTGCGCCTCAACCCGGCGCCGGACCCCAAGCTGCTTACCTGGGCGCGCGCCCAGCTGCAGGGCCCCAGCCAGCAGATGGTGGAGGTCACCATCCGCGCCGCGACGTTTGGCGCGGTGTTCAACAACGGCGACGCCGCCACGGACGCAGACCTGCAGTCCGCTGTGCAGACCATCGCCCCTGACCTGGCGGGGGTCTGATGGCCCTGGTGCCGCTGCTCGGCTTCGCCCCGGACGTGGAGCCAACGACCGCTGGCGCCATGCTGGAGTGCGCCGGGATGATCCCGTCGCTGCGCGGCATGAAAGCTGCGGCGAGCAATGTCGCCACCAGCTACCCGGCCTCGGCCGAAGTGGTGACCGGCGCCGCGCTGCTGCAGAAGCTCGACGGCTCGGTGCGCTTCTTCATCGGCGGCGCAACCCTGCTGCAGGAGGGCGTGTCTGGCTCCTGGTCGAACGTCTCGCGCGGCGGGGGCTACGCCGCCGGCGACAACCGCTGGCGCTTCGCTCAGTTCGGGAACGACTCCATCGCGGCCAACAAGAGCTGCAAGCTGCAGCGCAGCACCGGCGCCGCCTTCGCTGATCTGACCGCACCGAAAGCTGCCCTCTGCGAGACCGCGGCGGGCTTCGTGATCCTGGCCAACTGCGACGACAGCCTGGGCGGCATGGGCACGGCCTTCGGGGACCAGCCCGACCGCTGGTGGTGCTGCGGCATCAACGATGTCGCCACCTGGACGCCCAGCCTGGCCGCGCAATGCGCCACCGGCCGCCTGGTCGACGCCCCGGGCCCGATCCGCGCGCTGCGCCGCCTCGGCCCCAATGTCATCGCTTACAAGGACAAGGCGATCTTCGTCGGCTCCTATGTGGGTGCGCAGGGCGGCGTCTGGGCCTGGTCGCTGATCCCCGGCGACATCGGCTGCAGCAGTCAGGAGTCGGTGGTGAACATCGGCACCGCGCACCTGTTCATCGGCGAGACCGATATCTACCAGTTCGACGGCAGCAGGCCCGAGCCGATCGGCGCGCCGCTGCGCCAGTGGTTCTTCGCCCGGCTGAACCGCAGCTACCAGTTCAAGATCGCCGCCATGCATGACCGGGTGAACGGCTTGGTCTGGTGGTTCTACCCGAGCACGTCGAGCGCCAGCGGCGCGCTGGACGAGGCCATCGTCTACAACTACCGCACGGGCCGCTGGGGCTTCGTCAGCCGGTCCATCGAGCTGCCCATCGAGCTGGTGCAGGGCGGCATCACCTACGACAACCTCGGCAGCCTGTTCGCCACCTATGACGACCTGCCGGCGATCAGCTACGACTCGCCCTTCTGGGTAGCGAACAGCCCGGTGCCGGCGCTGGTGGGCACGGATCACCGGCCCTATACGGTCGGCGGCGCTCCCGGCGCCTGGAGCTTCGCGACCCACCTTTACGGTGACGAGCAGGCAACCACGCTGATCAGCCGCGTGAATGCGCGCTGGCTGACCAAGCCGGCCAGCGCCTCGCTGATCAGCCGGTATGGGATGGACGAGAGCGCGAGCCTGGCCAGCGTCAGCCCTGTGCCCATGAGTGCGGCGACGGGTCGGTTCGACTTTCTGCGCAGCGCGCGCTGGCACCAGCTGGCGATCAGCGGCAGCGGCGACGCCGAGCTGGTCGGCCTGGACGTGCAGATCGAACTGGACGGTGCCGAATGAAGCTCGACATCGATCCGCGCCTGCCAGCCGGCGCCACGCTTCCCCAGCTGATCACCCGGCTGTACGAGCTGTTCCGCCTGGTGCACACCGCCAACAACCGGCGCGCCGACGGCTTCTGCATGCCGGTGTCGGTGGTCAGCACCAACTACACGATGCAGCCCGGGGATTGCACCCTGGCCGTCAGCGCGGCCGGTGGCGCTCGGGCGATCACCCTGCTGACGGCAGCTGAGGCGGCCGGGAAGGTGATCGCCGTGCGCAAGACCGAGGCGAGCGCCAACAACGTCACCTTGACCCCCGGCAGCGGCCTGATCAACGGCGCCGCGACCCTGGTGCTGACTGCGGCCGCGCCCAGCGCGCTGCTGATCAGCGACGGCACCAACTTCTTCACCGTGTGAGGCCCTCATGCCGAACGGCTACAACCCCAACTTCCCCCAGCAGATGGCGCCGCAGCCCTGGCAGTACGGCCAGATGCAGAGCACCGGCGTGATGGGCCCCCAGAACCCCGCCGGCCCGAACCCCGGCATCCCGGTGCTGCAGCAGGGCCAGCAGCCGGGCCAATTCGGCTACGGCCAGGCCCCGGGCGGCCAGCTTGGTTACTACGAGCAGCAGACCCCGGTCGGCAGCTTCGCAGCAGCCAATCAGCAGTGGGCTCAGGGTGCGCAGCCCGCCGGCCAGCAGCTGGCGTTCAACCCCTTCGTCGGCCAGACCAGCCAAGGCATCGGCGGCCAGGGCTCGGTGATGCCCTGGGCCCAGCAGATCGGTCAGCAGGCCCAGCAGACGAACCCCTTCCTGGGCCAGCAGAGCCAGCAGGCGCAGGGCGCAGGCGCCAACCCCTACGGCATGGGCAACCCGCATCTGCAGCAGGCCATCGACGCCGCGAGCCAGGACGCGATCCGCAACTTCAACATGGGCGCCCGCCCGGCGCTGGACAGCGCCATGCGCGCCAGTGGCAGCTTCGGCAACTCGGCCATTCAGGAGTTGCAGCAGAACGCCTACAGCGACCTGGGGCGCAACCTGGGCAATATCGCCAGCGGCATGCGCATGCAGGACTACACCCAGCAGCAGCAGCTGGCCGAGAACGCGCTGAACCGCACGCAGGGCCTGAACCAGTTCAATGCCCAGCTCGGCGCGGCCGACCTGAGCCGCAACTTGGGCGGCTGGCTGAGTGGTCAACAGCTCGGCCTGCAGGGCCTGGGCCAGCAGCTCGGCGCCGCGCAGTTCGACGCCACCCTGGGCAACAACGTCGCGCAGTTCAACGCCGGCCTCGGCCAGGCTGACCTGAGCCGCAATGCCCAGCTCGCTCAGGGCCTGGGCCAATTCAACGCCGGCCAAGGCAACAGCCTGAATCAGTTCAACGCCCAGCTGCAGCAGGCCAACAGCCAATTCAACGCGGGGCAAGGCAATGCCCTGAACCAGTTCAACACCGGGGCAGCCAACCAGATGCTCGGCCAGGTGCGCAGCCTGGACCAGCAGCAGCGCCAGTTCGACGACAACTTCGACCTGCAGGCCTGGCAGGCGAACAACCAGAACATGCGCGCCGGCACGCAGGACCAGCTCGCGCTGATCAACGCGGCCCTGGGCTGGCAGGGCCTGGGCGTGAACGCGGCCACGCAGATCCAGAACACCCCGATGCAGTACTGGCAGCAGTTCAGCAACGGGTTCAACCAGGCCGGCGGCCTGGGGGGAAGCAACAGCCAGCAGCTCTACGGCAACCCCTGGCTTGGCGCCCTGGGCGGTTGGCTGGGCACAGGCCAGCTTCTGGGCAACGGCGGCACGCAGCCGCGCTCGGGGGGTTGAGATGGCGACCTACACCGACCTGAAGCAGCTGGGCAACGACTGGCAGCTCTACAACTACAACCCGAGCAGCCGAGACGAGTTCCGGGGGCTGTTCACGCACAACCCACTGCAGCCCATGGGCCAGCACGCCGGCCCGAGCATGGACGGCCTGATGCCGCAGTACTGGGGCGACATCTTGGGCGCGAACGCCGACCTGCTGCGGCAGCGCGGCTACACCGGCTCGTTCGATCTGCGCGGCCAGGACGCCACGGAAGGTGACGTGCGCGGCCTGGTGGACTGGATGCGGGGGCAGAACCTGGTCGTCGGTCAATCCGGCCCGCTGAAAGACGGCAGCGCGCGGCACGGCAGCTACTACACGCAGCTGTTCGATACCTCGGGCGGGGGCTACAACCCCATCGGCACCGGCCTGCAGACCGAGAACGACTACACGGCGGACGGGCGCGGCATCTTGGCGGTGCTGCTGGCTGCCGCTGGTGGCGCGGCGCTCTCGCCGGGCAGTGCTGGTGCAGCGGGGGCGGGCGGCGCGGGCGGTACCGCCACGCTCGGCGCCACCGGGGCCACGGTCCCTACGCTGGCCTCCAGCCAGATCGCCCAGCTGGCGCCCGTCATCTCGGGCATGTCCCCCGTCGCCATGACCGCGCCGGCCCTGGCTGTTGGCGGGGCCGCAGCGGCCGGGGGCTCGGGCGGGGCGGGTGGACTGCTGGCAGGCAACGCTGACAAGGCCGCGTTGTTCACCGATGCCGGCTACGGCGCGGGCATGAGCGGCAACGCCACGACCGCCTTCGACACGGTCGCCGGGCTCACCGGCAACAACCAGCTCGGCGCTGCCGCAGGCAACGCCGTGGACGGCAACTGGCTGCAGGCCGCGCAAAACGTAGGAGGGAATATGGACTGGCTTGATTGGGGAAAGCTCGGCCTGCAGGCCCTCGGCGCTTACCAGGGCGCCCAGCAGGCGAAAGACCAGACACAGACGGTCAACCGCGACCCCTGGGGCCCTGCTCAGCCCTTCATCCTGGACGCGCTGCAGCAGGGCCAGAAGCTGAACCAGCAGTACCAGCAGCAGCCCTTCAGCCAGCAACAGCAGGCGGCCTACAACAACCTGGGCGGGCTGCTCTCTGCGGTGAACCAGGGCATCCCGGGCCTGCTCTCGGGCATGCAGGCCAACGCCAGCGGCGCAAACAACTTCGACCGCTCCAACCCGCGCCGCCAGCTGCAGGGCGCGCAGCAGACCTACGGCAACTGGCAGCCGGGCCTGCTGGACTTCTTCCCCCGGAAGGGAGGCTGACATGGCCGGCTTGCTCGATGCACTGAACACGGCCGATGGCCGCTTCGCCCTGGGCCTGCTGGAGGCCTCCGCGCCGCGCGCGCAGCGCAGCTCGCTCGGGGGTGGCCTGCTGTCCGCCCTGGGCGGGGTGGAGGATTGGCAGGCGCAGCAGGAGGCGCGCAAGCAGCGGGCGCAGATGCAGGCGCTGCAGATCCAGCAGGCCCAGATGCAGCTGGCCGAGATGCAGCGTGCCCAGCAGCAGGTCAAGGGCGTTGAAGAGGCCTACCGGGGCGCGCTGCGCACCCCCGAGCAGGCGGCCATGCAGCAGTTCGGCGGCCCGACCGTGGCGGCGGCGCAGGCAGCCCCTGGCATGAAGCCGAAGATCGATCAGGCGGCACTGCTGCGCGGACTCATGCAGGCCGACCCGATGTCGGCCTACAAGCTCATGCAGCCCGTGGCCCCCAAGTACGAGACGGTCGGCAATGCACTGGTCGAGATCGGCCCGGGCGGAGTGCGCGAGGCCTACCGCGCGCCGGACAAGCCGGCCGAGTTGCCGTCGGCCGTGCGGGAATACGAGTTCGCCCGTCAGCAGGGCTACCCGGGCACCTTCCAGCAGTTCCAGCTGGAGCAGCGCCGCGCTGGCGCCCCAAGCGTCAGTGTGAACACCGAAAAGCCCTTCATGACCTCCCTGGCCCATGGGCTCGGCAAGCAGCTGGACGACGGCCTGGCCGCTGCTCGCAGCGCCGCCACCTCCGTGGCCACGGCGCAGACCCTGCGCCGTGCCGCTGAATCGGGGAATGTGCTGGCGGGCCCCGGTGCGAACTTCGGCGTGCTGGGGCTGCAGCTGGGGCAGATGCTGGGCGTCAGCGGGAAGGACCAGCAGGAAAAGCTGCTCAACACCCGCACGGCGATCCAGGCCATGGCGAAGGCCGAGCTCGACGCGGCCCAGATGATGAAGGGGCAAGGCCAGATCACCGAGGCCGAGCGCGAAATCATCCGGCGCGCGGCCGCCGGCGACATCACGAGCCTGACGGCGCCTGAGCTGTCGCTGCTCGCTCAGGCGATGGAGAAGACGGGCCGGGCCAAGATCTCCGCTCACCAGGCGAACGTCCAGCGGCTCGGCCAGATGCCGGGCGCGCAGCCGCTGATGCCGTTCTACGGGGTGGACATGCCGCCCGAGTACCAAGGGCCTGCGCCAAGCGCTCCTGCGCAGCCGGCCGCCTCCGGCTGGGGCATCCGCCCCTTGGGGGGCAGCTGAGATGGCCCGCTACGAGATCACCGCACCGGACGGCACGCGCTGGGAGGTCAGCGCGCCTGACGACGCAACCCAGGACCAAGTGCTGGCCCACGCCCAGCAACAGTGGGCAGCCAAGCCGCAGCAGCCTGCGCAAGCCCCCGGCGCCACGCGAAACAACGATCTCGCATCGCAGGCCGGGCTTGCGCTACGGTCGGGCGTCAAGGGCTTGGCTGCCATTCCGGCACTGGGGGCCGACGCGCTGGGCGGCCTGGCCAACAAGGCACAGGACCTGGCGCTGGGCGAAGGCCGCGGCTATCGGTTCCACCAGACCTTGCCCGCATTGGATCGGCTGATGACCCGGGCCGGCCTACCGGAGCCGGACACCGCGCTGCAGCGCATCGTTGGCAAGGCTGTTGAGGTGGGCACGGGCAGCGGCGCCGCCGCGCAGCTCGCCGGCAAGGCCGCTCAAGGCGCGACGGGCGTCACCCAGCAAGTTCTGCAGCGCCTGGCGGAACGTCCGGCCGTGCAGGTCTCCGCCGGCGTCGGCGCCGGGCTCGCAGGCCAGCAGGCCGCCGAGAACGGGGCAGGGTGGGGCGGGCAGTTTGTGGCCAGCCTGCTGGGTGGGGTAGCCGGTGGCGGCATGGCTTCCGGCGTCCAGAGCCTGGCGGAGTCCGCGCGCCGCAGCCTCAGCGCCCGCCTGACGCCGGCCGCCACCATCGAGGCCCGCGTCACGGCCGCGCTTCAGAACCAGGGCATCGACCCGCGCTCCATCAACCCAGCCATGCGCAAGGCGCTGGAGCAGGACGTGCGCGAGGCGATGAAGGCCGGTGCTGAGGGACTGGACGAAGCCGCCCTGGCCCGCCTGGCCGACATGCGGCGCCTCGGGATGACGCCCACCAAGGGCCGCGTGACCCTTGACCCCATCGACGTGACCCGCGAGCAGAACGCCATGCGCCTGGCCGCGGCCACCGGTGCGCGCGACGCCCGCCTGCCGCAGATTGCCCAGGACAACAACCAGCGCCTGCTGAGTGCCATGGAGAACCTAGGCCCGCTGAATGACCGCACGGCAGCCGGCAGCGCGGTAATCGCACCGATCCGGGCACGGGACGCCAGCATGCAGGCTGCCGAGCGTGCGCTCTACGACCGGGCCCGCAGCATGGCCGGTGGGGACATCCCGTTGAACCCGAATCCGGCACTAAACAACATCTTCAAGAGCCTGGACGACGACCTGAAGACGCCTTTCCTGCCGGAGGGCATCGCCAAGGTGCTGAACGAGATCCAGGCCGGCACGCGCCCATTCGACACGCGCACCGTCGACGTGCTGAAGACCATGCTGGCGACCGCGCAGCGCGGCAGCGCAGACGGCAATGTGCGCCGCGCGCTGGCCCTGGTGCGTGATGGCCTGGACAGCGCTCCGCTTCAACCGGCAGGCACGGTGACGGGCGCGACGGCCGCCCTGGTCGATGACGCGACCGCCGCCGCGCTGCGCCAGCGCGACCAGGCGCCCGGCCAGCTGATGGATGCGTTGAACGAAGCCCGCCGTGCCGCCGCGCAGCGCCGCGGCTGGCAGGAAAGCGCGCCAGGCATCACGCGGGCCCTGGACGATGCGATCAACCCCGACGCGTTCATCAAGCAGAACATCCTGTCGCCCAGCGCTTCCGCGCGTGACGCGGGCCGTCTGCGCGCAGCCATCGGTGAAGCGCCGGACGCCCTACAGGCGGTGCGGGGAACCATCGTCCAGCACCTGAAGGACGCCGCCATCGGGCGCGGCAACCAGGCCAGCACGGCCAACTTCAGCGGGCGCCAGTGGTCGGCTGCGCTGTCGAACATCGGCGACGCCAAGCTCCGGCTGTTCTTCAGCATCGACGAGCTGGAGCAGTTGAAGGCCATCGGCCGCGCCGGCACGGTGGAAACCTTCCAGCCGCGCGGCAGCGCCGTGAACAACAGCAACACGGCGGCTGGTGTCGCTGGGCTGCTGCAGGGGCTATCGAAGTTCGTGAAGCCGGCAGCCAACAAGCTGCCGTTTGGTGCGAGCGCGATCAATGCGCCGCTGGATCAGATCACCCTGTCGCTGATTGAGCGCGGCACCTTGCGCGCGCCCCAGGGCCTGTTGGCCGGCCAGCCTCAGCAGCCGCGCGGGCTACTCGACGCGCTGGTACTGCCGGGCACGGTCGGTCTCCTGCCGGCGCCGCCGGTCTCGCCATGAGTCGAGGGCCCAACCAATGACCGCCAGACAAAGCATCGCGGCCCAGGTCGGGTCGATCACCCCGAACAGGAAGTCCAAGTTCATCCTCGGAGCCTAACCCATGCCCGCCCAAATCAGCACCTCTCTGAAGGACTGGTCCACCACCGCCGGCTCCAACCAGCCCGGCGGTTCGGCCAACGTCGGCCCGGACCTCGACGACAACCTGCGCGCCATGCAGGTCCCGGTGCGCAACCTGATGACGCGCGACACGATCGCCAGCGCGGCGACCTGCGACATCGGCACGAAGGAAGCCCACCAGCTCACGATCACCGGCACCACCGGCATTACGAGCCTCGGCACCTCGCTCGGCTCGGCCGGCTATGGCATCCGCAAGAAGCTGACCTTCGCCGGCATCCTGACCCTGACCAACAGCGCCAGCCTGGCCTGCATCACCTCGGCCAACATCACCACGGCCGCCGGCGACGCCTGCGAGGTCGAGTACAGCGCCAGCGGCTGGACGATGCTCTGGTACGCGCGCAAGACCGGGGCTCCGGTGGCGGTTCAGTCGTTCGCGCTCAGCGACCTTGGCAACGCAACTGCCAACAAAACATTGGCGAATGGGGCATTTTCGCAAACTTGGGATTGGACCAACCTTACGGGTACGAACGCTGGGCTGAAGATCACCGGTACAGGCAATTCGTCCGGCCTGGGCTATGTGGTGTCCATCGAGCCGGGCGCGGGGAACTTGCCCGCTGCCATTCTTCGAGTTGTAGGGGGGTCCGGTGCACTGTTCGTGTGCTACCCGAATAGCTTTTACCTGCGCCCGGCCGCGCTGGCGGTTTCGGGCAACGCCGCCGACAGCGATGTGGGCGCGCAGTCCGCCAACTCAGGCGCCAGCAACTCCAATGGTGGGACGCTTTACCTATACGGCGGCAACAGCGGAAGCGGGGGGACTTCAACTGGGGGTAATGTTGTAATCAATGGCGGGATCGGCGGCCCCGGCGGCGACGGCGAGGTTCGTCTGCGCGACCCTTTCGGTCTCTACAACACCCTGAAGGTCGGAAGTACGCAGATTTCTCTCGCCGGCAGCACGAAGCTGGTTCTGGACCAGAAGCACGTCTTCGTCGACAACACGAACGGCACCCCGACCATTTCAGCAGGCGGCGGCACTGGCGCCACTATCGCCGGCAGTGATGTGCTGTTCGAAGTCACCTTCGGCACCGGCGCTCCGACCTCGGTCACTGTGACCTTCGCCAACGCCTGGGCCAGCGCGCCGCAGGTGCTGGTGTCCGGCACGCAGTCCGGCCAAGTGTTGCACTACAGCGCCGCCACCAACACCGTGCAGATTCTCAGCAGCACAGCCTTCAGTTCCGGCACGAAGGTCTCGGTGCTGTGCCTCGGAAAGCAGTGAGGACGGCCATGGACCAAGACCAACAACAGCAGGTCTTCACTACCCTGGCCGTGCTGCGCGAGCAGCTGCAGACGGTGATGGAGCGAATGGAAGAGCTCAAGGCCGGCGTTTCGGAGATGCTGACGCTAGACCGGACGATCGCCGAACTCAGCGTGCGCCACGAGCAGCAGACGCGCGAGCTCAGCACCCAGTGGGCGCGCATCGATGGCCTGGCCAAGGAGCAAGACGTCACCACCCGCACCGTCGACGCTTGGGTCAACCGAGGGCGCGGAGCGTGGGTTATGGCCGTCTCGCTGGGCACGATGGCTCAGGCCCTGGTGCTCGCATCGGTGGCCTGGACCTTCAACCACGTCCGGGCGGCCGAGGACGCTGTGCTGTTGCTGAACCAGCGCGTGCAGATGCTGGAGGCCCAGCAGCCGAGGAAGGTCGCTCCGTGACGCCGGCCCTACTGCAGGCCGCCACCGGCTGCACAGCGGCGCGCGCGCAGCTGTTCGCGCCTCACCTGGCCGCTGCCTGCGCGGCGTATGGGATCGACACCCCGCAGCGCCTGGCCGCCTTCTTGGCGCAGATCGCGCACGAGAGCGGCTCGCTGCGCTACGTGCTGGAGCTGGACGACGGCCGGCGCTACGAGGGCCGCCGCGACTTGGGCAACACCCAGCCGGGGGACGGCCCACGCTACCGGGGGCGCGGCCTGATTCAGGCCACAGGCCGGGCCAATTACCGCGCCCTGGCCGAGCGGCTGCGCCCCTTTGACGCCCCGGACTTCGAGGACTTCCCCGAGGCCCTGGAGGAACCCCGTTGGGCGGCCTGGTCGGCTGCCGACTGGTGGGGTGCGCACGGACTGAACGACCTGGCCGACCGGGGCGAGTTCATCGCCATCGGCCGCGAGATCAACCGGGGCAGCCGTTACAGCTCCAAGCCTGCCAACTGGGAGGCAGACCGCTTGGCGCGCTGGGAGCGTGCCAAGGCCGCCTTGGCGAAGCAGGCCCAGGAAACCTTTCAACCGTCGCCGGCCAATGAAAGCCTGGCGCCCGAACCTTTCCAACAGGAGCGCACCATGCCGCTGCAAGCATTCGTCGCCGCCGCGCTGCCGGCCATCATTGAAGCGATCCCGAAGCTGGGCAAGCTGTTCGGCTCGGGGTCCGAAGTGGCCGAGCGCAACATCAAGGCCGCCGAGCTGGCTGTCGAGATCGTCAGGGACGCCACTGGCGCCAGCAACGCCCAGGCGGCCGCTGAGGTCCTCAAGGCTGACCCGGCGATGGCCCAGCGCGCGGGCCAAGCTATCGAGGCGCGCTGGCTGGAGCTGACCGAGGCTGGCGGGGATGGGATCGCGGGCGCGCGCAAGGCCGACGCCGCGCAGCAGGCCGCCGGCGCCCTGTGGCACTCGGCCAGCTTCTGGATCGCCCTGGTGCTGGTTCCCCTGGTCTACCTGCTGACGCTCAGCCTGATCGGGATGATCGGCACCGCGACCTGGAGCGACGACGTGCGCGCCGGCCTGGCGGGCAGCTTGATCAGCGCCATCGTGGGGGGATTGGTCGGCTACTACTTCGGCCAGACCACCAGCCGCAACCGCACCCCGAGCTGAGGAGCCGGCCATGAACTATCGAGTTTCCGACCAGGCCAGCCCGCTGGCTCATCTGCGCGTCGACGTGGGCATTGAGACCGCCGGCGCGCACCCGACCATGCAGCGGGTCGTGCGCGAGGCCTGCAACGCGCACAACCGGGCAATTGACCTGATGCTGGGGGAGGGCGACTTCGCGGCCGACTGGGCCCCGCCCAGGAAGGACGCCCGGGGGCAGGCTGTCCACCAGGCGCACGACCCCGGGCAGTTCGCCGTGCCGCTGGACTCGTTGTGCATCGAACTGCGCAGCAAGCAGGCGCCCACCAGCTACCCGGACGCCGACCTGGTGCGCCACCGCTTGGGCCTGGTGCTCAACCTGGACAGCGCGCATCCGGTCGCGCGGCACTGGCGCGTGCTGCAGGCCCGGTGCTACCCGCCCGGCATGGCCCGGGCTTGGCCCGAGATTGAGGCGTTGGCTGGCTGACCATGCGCGCCGCCCCGCTGACCCTGGAGGAAGAGGCCACGCTGATCGCTGGGCTGCGCCGCAAGGCCGATCGCGACGACTACCTGCGGGAGGTGGCGGCGAGCCGTGGCGCGGGGGAGGCAGAACGCCTGAGGGAGCTGGTCTTTGAGCGGCTCAGCCCCTCGGGAAATGCCCCTCCGGAACCCGCATGAACGCTGGGGCCAGAAAGCGGCCTGATTTCCCACGGAACGGCCCGCAGGCCGCGCCGTTGCTTGCTAGACGGGCTGGACTTGCCGTCCTTCCAGGGCCTGGCTTCCATGAGCGGAAGCAGGCCAGCCGCGCTGGCGCGGTCCCTTGGCCTGGTCATGCTGGCACGGTCCATCGTGGACCCTTGGTGGCGGTGTTCGCAGTCTGACCGGTCTGGCGCTCCCAGTCAGCCCGGCGCACCAGGGGGCGACCGTTGGGCTTGCGCTCGACGGGCAGGCCCAGGCGCTGCAGGAAGCGGACCTTGGCCGCACTCTGGGTCAGGCCGTCGCAGATGTCGTCGATCTCGGCGTCAGTCAGGTAGGGCAGCACAGGTGCCTCACATGTTTTCTGGTCAGGTCAAGACACCGAGGGTCTTGTCGCCCACCATCCAACCCGGCGGTGCCGGGATTTCTTGGTCGACAGGGCGCCACAGGTGCAGGCACCGGCTGTGGTTGTTCACCCACTCGCTGCGCGGCGGATGCAACTGCATCACGCAATCGCCGTCGCTCCAGAACATGGCCTTGACGGTGCACATCTCGTCCCATGTCGGAATGCGATCTGGCAGGCTGACGCTGACGTGCTCCCAGCCATCGCCATCGCTGGCGATCACCTGGAAAGGTGGGCGGCCGGGCCGACCGGGAATCCAGAATGCGCCGTTGTTGCCGTTGCTTTCGTCGCTCGCCATGGGGCCGCGACGGATGCGGAATTGGTTGGGGACTTTGAAGGTCATGCCGCTTCCAGGGTGTCGAACAGGCTCGGCATTGACACTTCTTCCTCGGCCGCGCGCAGATAGGCGCAGCCGTCGGCAAAGTAGGCCGGGTTCAGCTCACAGGCCATGCCGGTCCTGCCGAGCTTGACGGCGCGAAAGGGCACGGTCATCAGACCGCCGAAAGGGTCATAGACCACCTCGCCCGGCATGGTGAACTGGCTGATGGTGCGGTCGGCGATGTCGAACTGCATCGGGCAGAGGTGCATTTCCTTGCCCTTGGCGCTCTGTGCGCCATTCAAGGTCAGCATGCGCGCCACGTCGGTCCAGACGTCGTCCTGCCAGCTTTGCGGCTGCAGCAGCATGAAGGTGCTGGGCAGCATGCCGATCTCGTCCAGCCCTTCGCACAGGCGGACGTGGTGCTCGAAGTCGTACACCTTCTCCAGGGAGTGGCGCTTGAACATCTTGAAGATCTGATCGTGCGGCAGGCCGGCCAGCTCTTCCGGTGTCATCAGGCGCTCGCCGCTCGAGCGCGTGAAGCCATGAGCATCAAGCTGCCAGCGGCCGCGGGTGTACTGGCCCTTGTCCTTGACCACTGGTCGGTCGGCATAGCTCTTCTCATTGCTGCTGGGCGGTTTGCGGAACAGCAGCAGGTACTCGGGCATGCCGCAGCCCATCTTGGTCGCGTCCTTGCATTGCTCGGTCCAGCCCAGCCGGTAGGTCTGGTTGTTCTCGCGCACCACGTCGGTGACGATGGTCTTCATGCCCATGTAGGAGAAGCCATGCCGGGTGTAGTGCTCGATGCAGCGCGCGTGGAAGGGGTAGACGGTCTGAAAGCCCAGGCCGGTCATCCCGCCCGGCACGATGCGGTCCTTAACGTGAATGGCGGCGATGCGCCCGGGTTCCAACACGCGCAGCAGCTCGGGCGTCAGGAAGTCCATCTGCTCGAAGAAGTGCTGGTTGTGGTCGGTGTGGCCGAAGTCGGCGTAGTTGGGCGAGTACTCGTACTGGGTGCTGAAGGGGATGCTGGTCAGCACCAGGTGCACGCTGTTCTCGGCCATGCGCGCGGTCTCGCGCACACAGTCTTCGTTCACCGCGGTGTAGTGGCGGCCCTTGACCTCGACGCGATCGACGCCCAGCCGGCGCGTCAGCGCGGCGGCCTTGGCGGCGTTGCACAGGCCGAACTCTCGAATGATGTCGGTCATCTTCTTCACCATCGCGTCGTGCTGACGCCATTTGCGTTCGAGCTGGCGCCGCACCTCGCGCTCGCTCTCGGTGTAGATCAGATCCACGCGCACCCGGCGCTGCTGCAGGAAGCGGTGCAGGCGGTGAATCGACTGAATGAAATCGTTGAACTTGAAGCCGATGCCCAGGTAGATGGCCCAAGCGCAATGGCGCTGCAGATTGCAGCCGCTGCCAAGCATGACGGGCTTGGCGGCCAGCTCCTGCAGGCGGCCTTCGCTGAACGCCATCACGGCCTGCTCGCGCTCGTCCAGGTCCTGGGCGCCATAGACGCTCGTCACGCCCGGGATTGCGCGCTCGATCTCGCGGCGCTCGGCTTCCAGGTCGTGCCAGATCACGCGGTGGGCGTCAGGGTCTTCCTGGCGCAGTTCCAGCAGCTTGGCCAAGCGCGCGCCCAGGCTGTCGCGCTTCTCGCGTGCCGACTCGACCACGCCCAGGGCCTGCTGCTTGAACATCCGCCCCTGGCCCCAGGCCTCGGCGCCGGCGTCGCTGTGGTCGCTGGGGATCTCGTGCCAGCGCACGTCCAGTTCCGGCAGCGAATAGCCGGTGTCGTCGAAGCCCAGGTCGGACGGACGCTGCACGAACAGGCCCCAACTGGCCACCCACAGCCAGAATTCGCGCTCCTTGTGCGGGTGGATGGTCAGCTCGTCGGCCTTCTCGCTGTTGCGCTTGAAGAACCGGGTCTTGGCTTGGCCGATGTCCATGACGCCCAGAAAGGCGCTGTAGGCCAGCAGCTCGATGTATTCGTTCGGGCTCGGCGTGGCCGTGGCCACAAACCGGTACCGGACCCCATCGGATCGGATGCGCTGGCCCATATCGCGGCGGTCATCGCCTGCCATGGTGGCCATGGCCTCCCGGAATGTCTTGGTGCCGCCAAAGCCGCGCAGGCAGGCCGCCTCGTCCAGGCTGACCACGCTGAAGGCCTGCGGGTTCAGCTTCCCGTCGCGCACGGTCTCGTAGTTGGTCAGGTAGATGCCGGCCTGGTCATCCGCCTCTTCGATGCGGCGGATGAACTTCACCGGGATGCCCAGCATGGCGGCGTCGCGCATGAACTCGACGCGTACGCCGAGTGGGATCACGATCAGACCCATGCCGCCGGCGCGCTCGCGGGTCAGGCGCACCACTTCCAGCTGGATCACGGTCTTGCCGAGGCCGAAGCTGCAGAAGATGCCGCGCCGGCCGCCGGCCACGGCCCAGACCACGATGGCGCGCTGGTGCGGCTTGAGCAGGGGGTTGACCTCGGCCGGGTCGATCTCGAAGCCAAGCGTGCTGGCGCTGGCTACTTTGGCCCGGAGGAAGTCCTCGTAGGCCTTCATGCCTCCGCTCCAGCGCGCGCATCCACAAACAACGGCCGCTCGCCAAGCTCCTCGCACGTCGCGATGAAATGCAGGGCGTCGCGGTTCTCGACCGCCGCATAGCGCGCGCAGGTCGCGTGCCGATCGCAGGCCACGCCGTAGCAGGCCGGCACGCTGGGGCTGATCGGCGTGATGCTCACGGCTCAGTGCCCTCCAGCGCGTCGATCTCGGTCTTCGCCTCGTCGCTCTCGTCCAGGCCTTCACCGTGGGCCTGCGCGAACAAGTCGCCTGCGTCCGGGTGGTCCGCATCAAAGGCCGCCTGCGTGCCGTCGATGGCGTCCGGCTTGGCCTCGGGCGCGTGCAGCTGGATCTGCACCTCCTGGCCCAGCTTCATGGCCAAGTGGCCCATGTAGGTCTCGTCCACGTCGCTGGTGCTGACGCGAAAGCTCAGCTCGACGCTCCCGCCATCGAAAGGCTCGCAGCTGAACTTGTCGACCTTGCAATCGTGCAGGTCGATGGCGCTGTCGTCGCCGATGCCGTGCTCGATCGGCAGCTGCCATCCGAGCATCTCCGGCATCTTGAGCTTGATGCGCTCCAGCGCGCGGGTGCGCAGCAGGGGGGTGGCGTGCTCGACGCCGGGCAGCACTTCCTGGCCTTCGACGGCCTTGTAGAGCACCTCGCGCAGGCCGGGCTGCAGCAGGTCCAGCAGGATGTTGGGCCCGGTCAGGGTCAGGCCCAGGGTGACGGCCGGAACGCAGTCCTCGCCGTGGCGCTCAATGCGCGGGGTCAGGCTGTTGAGCTTGGCCGCGGTGCTGGTGGGGATCACGAACTGGTGCATGGGTTGCTCCTTGGGGTGGTTCAAGCCAGCGCGGCCGCGCGCTTGGCGCGGCAGCCGGCGATGTGGGCGATCAGGGCGTCGCAGATGCGTGGGAAGTCGCTTTCGCGGTAGCGACGGGCGGAGCCTTCGCGCTGAGCCTCAAAGCCAAGGCCGGACAGGAAGTCCGCTGTGGTCGTGAAGCCCAGACGCGCGCAGATCTCGCCCAGGGGCAGGGTGGCGGGCTCAGCGGCTGCGGCGGCAGGCAACGGCACGGGAGCCGGTACCGGCTCAGCAGCTTTCGCGATCGGAGCCGCTGCTGGGGTCTGGGCCGCCATCGCTGCAGCCTGCTCGGCCTCTGCTTTGCGTCGTGCTTCTGCAGCGGCCGCGCGCTCGGCCGCGGCCCGCTGCTCGGCCTCATGCTGCGCCAGACGGGAACGCACGATGGCTTCGAAGTCCTCGGAGGCCTTGACGGCCAGGGTCTGCAGGTCCGGGAACATCGACGGGAGCTGAGCGGCGCCCAGGCCGGCCATGGCGGCCAGGTTGCGGGTCACAAGCAGCGCGGTCTGGTTGGCCTCGGCCTTCGCGGCGGCCAGCAGCGAGCCAACCGCATCGCGGATGCTGTCGATGCTGCGTTTGCCCTTGATGGCCCCAGCAAAGTCGGGCGCCGGTGCGGGGACCATCGGCTTCTGCCACTGGCCGGCGCGGTTCAGCTCGGCCACATGGGCTCGAAGCTCTTGCTGGGCCTCGCTGACGATCTCCAGGCGAATGGAGTCCTTGCGGGCCTTCACCAGCTTGTCCAGGTCCAAGCGGGTGCGGCGCGCCTCGGCGCTGATTTCGTCGATGGCGCGGAACAGGGCGTCGATGCTTTCGGTCTGGCTCAGCGCGTGCTGCTTGGCTGCGGCCAGGCGGTCCTCGACGCCAGCGCACCATTTCACAGTGGCCTCTGCGTCGGCGAAGTCCTGGTCGGTCTGCAGGTCACGCTTGATGCCGCCGAAGACCTGCAAGGCGTGCGACTTGAAGGCGTCCAGGTTGCTGGCGGTCACCGCGCCAGTTACTTCGATGCGCAGGGCCGGCAGCAGCTCGGGGGCCGCACCAGCCGCCTTCGGCGCGGCCTGTGCCGGCTTGTGATTCGCCAGGTCGGCGCGGAACTGGGTCCAGCCGGCCACGATCTGCTCACGCAGCTTGAAGTCGGGCCAGTACCAGCAGTGCCGCTCCTCGATCAATTCCTCACCGCTCCAGTCGGAAGCCATGAAGAGCACGCACTCGGCGCCACTCACCAGCAGCTGCTGCTCCATCTGCACGCGGTACATCAGCGGAAGGCAGCGGCATTCGCTGCGCTCCCTGTGCTCAGGGTTGATGGTGGCCATGTCTTCAAACGCAGCGCGCAACTCGGCGTTCAGCGTCTTGTGCTCGAAGGCCTTGTCATAGAGCAGGGTGAGCCCATCGAAGCTGGCCGACAGGTCGCCTTCGCTGCCGGTCACTGGGTAGAGCTCTTCTCCCAGGAACTCCTCCGCCAGAGGCCGGGCAAGAGCCTCATTGCGATGGCCGGCGTCGAATCGCTTCTGCTGCGCGACGTCTGGCTCGGCGGCAATGCCGGTGGACAGTTCGTCCAGAAGCTGCGTGCGGGTCTTGTAAGGGCTGCAGCCCATCATGGCCGGCGCGTCGCTGGCGTTGAAGTGCTTGGCGCGGTAGGCCTTCCACTCGGGCGAGCCTTGAACCAGGTTGTGCGTCTGCATGGCGGGCTCCTCAGGCTTCAGCAGGGGCAGGGGTGCAGGCGCGAAGCGCGGCCTGCTGGTCGTCCGTCAGCGGCGCCTTGCTGCCGACCATGGCGATCAGTTCGTCAGCCGTCTTCCTGCCGGACTCGATCACCTCGCGCCACTTGGGCAGGTTGGAGTCGAACTGGTCCTGCGGGTAGTGCTGCGGGTCGGCCTGGGTCTTGGGCACGACTTCTGCCGGGCCCATGTCGCGCGGCCCAGCGTCCTGCAGCTCTTCAGCAACCGGCATGCCACGCAGCACGTCAGCAAACACATCGCGCAGGGCAAAGGCGCGGGCGCGCAGCTGGCGCATGCGCTTGGGGTACTGGCTCCAGGGGCCAGACTTCCCGGCCAGGCCGGCTGCCTTTGCGTCATCGACGCTGAAGGTCCGCGCCTGCTCAGGCTCGCCGCGGCGCTTGACGCGGCAGGTTGCTTTCTGGCCGTCGTCTTCCTCGATCACCCACTCGCAGAGCGGGCTGGAGCGCACCAGGGCCATCAGGGCGTCGCCCCACATTGCTGGGCGGCCATTGATGACGGCGATGCTTTGGATGGCCTGCAGGGGCTTCAGGCCCAGCTCGGCGCCCCACTGCATGGCGATCAGGCAGTTCCCGGCGTTGCCGTGGAAGTCCTTGGGCACCAGGGCGCTGCGCGCCAGGTACTCGCTGAACTTGATGGCCTGCTCGAAGGTCTGCGGGCCGAGGTCAAGGGCGCCGCTGCTCGGGTTGCGGTTTGCCAGGGGCTGGCTGTCTTGCGTAGTCAGTTCGGACACGGTGTCTCCTTCAGGGGGTGGTAAGCGCATCAGCCCGCAGCCGGCAATCCAGCTCCTGCATCAGGCTGTTCTTCAGGTACTCAGGGCCCACGGCCCCGGCTTGTTCGTAGGCCTCGCGCTCGGCGCGGATCGCGTCCGCGTTCCAGAGCAGCAGGCGGCGGCGGATGGCGCGCAACATCACCAGAACCTCGCAGTGAAGTGGGCGATGCCGATCCAGGCCATCGGCGCAAGTGCGCAGATGAGCAGCAGCAGCGCGATCGGGCGCGGGCCCTTGCCCTGCGGTCCGACACCGGGCTCGTTCTCGAAGCCCTTCTCGGTGCAGGCCTCGGCCGGGAAGTGCTGGCGGGACTCTTCGAAGTCGGGGCGGGCGGTCATGCTGCGCTCCCGGTGGCTTGAATCCATTGGTGAGTCGCGTCGAGTTCGTCGCCCTTGATTCCGTTTTCCTTCATGAACCGCGCGGCGGTCTCTTCCAAAACGGCGAACCATGCGCCATCTGGCAGGTCATCGTTATCGGCCGCGTTCATGCAAGAGACAAAGGCATCGAACTTCGATGCGGGGACGGGCCCCGGCGTGTGCTTCGCGGCGCTCATGCCAGCCCCCCGCACCGGTTCAGCAGCACATCCTGCGCCGCCCGCAGCGTTACCGGCGGCTGGTGGCAGTCCACCAGCAGGGCCAGCACCTGGGCGGTACTCAGGTCGGCCAGATCCTCAGCAGTGCGCTCGCGCGGCTTCTGGAACTCGACCGGCTGGCAGCCGAAGCAGGCGCCGCTCAGGTGGTCGGCGAAGGTGTCGGCGTCAAACGCCGGTTCCAGCTCTTCCTCGTCCGGCGGGCCGGCCAGGAGCTGGCGATCCCAGGACGCGAGGGCGCGGGCGTCAGCGAGCGCGATGTCATTCATCGTCGCGCTCCTCGTCTTTGTCGGCTTCGACATCGACTGCAACCGGGTTGCCGGCTTCGCCCAGCTCGTACCAGGTGTCCGCCTCGATACCGTTCTCCCCGACCATGGACGAGAAGACGCCAAGCAGCTCGCCGCGCCCGTTTCGCCGGGCGAGCACGATTGCCCCGCCTGCTCCAGCCTTTGCCTTGGCGAACATGCCGAGGGAGGCGGCCACGGCATGCTTGCCGGTGGTCGCCGCGTTGGCCCTGTAGCCGGTGGTCGCCGCGTTGGCCCCGTTG
>CALMQC010000308.1 GCA_937871895.1 uncultured Roseateles sp.
GAGGCCCAGTCGCTAAGACTGTCCACCAAACCTGTTGCGACCTGCCGCCCACTCGCACCTGGATGGCCGTCTTCAAGCCGGTGCCCTGCAGCCGGAACACCAGCGGCGCCTGGCCGCCCTCCTCGGCCGCGCCCACGGGGCGCAGCTCCAGCGACAGCAAGGCCAAGGCCTGGGCCTGCTGGCTGACCGCCTGACCCAGCCAACGCTTGATGGCGGCGTAGGGGCCTTGCAGCTCGACCTGCAGGCTGCGGGCAGGGCCGCTGCTGGCGTAAGACGCTTGCGCGCCGCCCATGGCCCCGCCGCTAAAGCTCAGGTGATCTGCAGATCTGCATTGAATAAGTCGAGCCAGTCAGAGCGTTAGTCTTTCGGCGATTCGGCCCCGAGCAAGGGGCGCAGGAGAAGTCGTGAGACGGAGTCGTTTTTCAGTGGAGCAGATCGTGGCGGTGCTCAAGCAGGTTGAGCTCGGCATGGCGGTGGCGGACGCGTGCCGCAAGATGGGCATCAGCGAGCAGACCTTCTATCGCTGGAAGAAGCAATACGGCTGCCTGGAGCCCGACCAAGCGCGCGAGCTCAAGCAATTGCAGGAAGAGAACGCACGGCTAAAGAAGCTCGTTGCTGACCTCAGCCTGGACAAGGCGATCTTGCAGGACATCACCGCAAAAAAATGGTCCGGCCCGCGCTGAGGGTGCAGGCCCTGGAGTACGTCCAGGGCCACTACGACATCAGTCTGCGTCGGGCCTGCAAACTGGTTCAGGTATCGAGAAGCACGTCCTACTACGAGCGTCGCAAAGATCCAAGGCTTGACTTGCGACGGCGCATGCGAGAGCTCGCCAACACGCGTGTGCGGTGGGGATACCGACGGCTGCATGTGCTGCTTCGGCGCGAGGGCTGGCAGCTCGGACGCAACCAGTGCTATCGCATCTACTGCGAGGAGCAACTGCAACTGCGATCCAAACTACCCAAGAAGCGCAAGATGGTTGTACAGCGCCGACAGCGCGTGATGCCCAGCGCGCCGGGCCAGGCCTGGTCGATGGACTTCGTTGCTGAGGAGTTCAGCCATGGCGGCAAGTTCCGCATCCTGACCGTGGTCGACGTGTTCACGCGCGAAGCGCTGGCCGTGCATGCTGGGCATCGGCTCAAGGGCGAGCATGTGGTCGATGTGCTCAACCGACTTGCCCGGCATCACGGCGCACCGAAAGCCATCTTCGTGGACAACGGCAGTGAATTCACGGGCCGGCTCATGGACATGTGGGCCTACCACCATGGAGTTCGGCTGGACTTCAGTCGACCCGGAAAACCCACAGACAACAGCTTCGTGGAGACCTTCAACGGCTCGTTGCGCGACGAATGTCTGAACGTGAACTGGTTCGCCTCACTGACTGAGGCGCAGGGGCTCCTGGAGGCCTGGCGCCAGGACTACAACGAGAGCCGGCCTCACAGTGCTCTCAACGACCTGACACCAGCCGAATATGCCCGTAGGATCAAGGAGATGGGGTCTGCCTAGTGACCCCAAGACCAGCCGGGACTAGCGCTTCGGGTGGCACGAAGAATCCAAGCGGATCAACCCCCAGGACTCCCTCGAAATGACTGGTACGGCGGACGGGGGCAGGTCAATAGCTCGGGACGCTACGCACTTGGCGACATCCGTTGGGATCACTTGGGGGACGTCCCAAGTCATGGCTTGACCGTGGTCAAGCGCAGCATCAGTGTCATCGGATGCAGCGACGATGCCTGAAACCCATAGTGCTCGTAGAACTGCCGGGCGCGGTCGTGCAGCGCGTGGACCAGGATGGCCCGAACCCCGGTGTGCTGCGAGACGGTGATCGCCCGATTCACTGCGTCTTGCAGCAAGGCCCCGCCCAGTTGGCGTCCTTGGGCGCGGTGGTCGACGGCCAGCCTCGCAAGGACCATCACTGGAACGGGGTCGGGCATATTGCGGCGCACAGCGCTGGTAGCCGCCTGGTGCGAGACCGCACCGGCCGCCATCGCGTAGTAGCCTGACACGCGCAGGTCTGCGTCGGCCACGACAAAGGTTCGGCTGGCGCCGCTCAACTGATTGGGCAGGGCACGGCGTTTCAGCCATTCATCAAGCAGCGGCTCGCCGCAGCTGAACTCATCGAGTCGATGGGCAGCCAACAGCGGCTGGGGCGGACTCAGCCGCAAACTCATGCCGCGCCAGTGGTCCAGGGGGCTTTGACGGCCATCAGGCGTTCAAGCCCCGGGTTGGCGCTGGGCGGCGCATCGAGCATGTCGGTGAACTGTCGAAACTTGTCGAGATCCAGGTTGAAGAACACCTGGTCGAGCACGACGGCTTGCGCTCGGTCGCAAGCGGCCTCCAGCATGAAGTCAGAACGATTCTTGCCAAGCAGGCTGGCCGCGTGATCGATCAGATCGCGCTGCTCGGGCAAGGCCCGCAAATTGATGGCGGCATCACGCATGGGAGCTCCCATTAATGCATACACAATGGATACACGAATTCTCATCAGGCGTGTAGCCATTGTCAATACACAGCGTGCCCCCGGCCCAAAGCCCGACAGGGCCCTTAGGCTGACAGCGGCGCCCTAGGAGCGCAGTGGCAGCAGCCGCGATACAGGCCGTTGCACACCCATCTGCCTGAAGTGCCTGGCGCTGCGGCGGAAGTCACGTCCAGCGCCCCTGGGCCACCTCGCCAAAGCGCGACCGGCCTCCTAGACTTGGACTCATTGATGAGGGCAAACCCGGCGAAAGCCGGGGACGCAAAGCCACCGGCCTACACGTGATTCACGCAGGGCAGCGGGGTTGCCGGACCGGGGTCTTGACTGCCCTGGGACGCGGGCCAGGCCCTCGCAGGTTTTCTTTCGAGGTTTCAGCGAGGCCAGTGCCATGCCCCAAGCTCCCCGCCTTCACCCTCTCGGCCTTGCGTTGAGCCTTGCCCTGAGCCTTGCCATGCTCGGTGGCTTGACCGCCTGCGGCGGCGGGCTCTCCGGTGCCAGCGGCGACGCCAGCCCCGGCGTGTCGCCCCAGGCGGCCGTGGTGAGCCTGAGCGTCGAGGTGCCGGGCGAGTCCCTGGATGCCCTGCCCGCGCTGGACGCCCTGGAAGCCCGCCCC
>CALMQC010000309.1 GCA_937871895.1 uncultured Roseateles sp.
CGCCAGTGACAGAGCGGATGCGCTGCAGGATCTGCTGCTTGTTCGGGAAGTCGCCCCACTCAAACACCAGATCAAGGATGCTCACCACTACTTGAGGCGCTGCCTGGGCAACCTGGCCCAGCATGGTCATGGCGGCTTCAAAGTTGGCTTCAGCCAGCGCCTGGCGCCACGGCGCCTCTCCAATCACGAACGCAGCCTTGAACGCGGTCACGTCGTTGACCATGGCTCCCGTCACGGGATCGCGCCCGTTCATGGTGTAGTAGTCGAGTTTGTAGCGCTCACCCGTCACGCTGAAGGTCTTTTCCTCGGTGACGTACTGCTCGATCAGCGACACCTTCAGCTCACCCTCCATCTGATGGGCAAGCATCAGGTTGTCGAAGGGCTCGGCCGTGACCATGGAGCCTTGGTCTTGCTTGGCAATGATGGCCTTGCCTGACTGGCCGTTGCCAGACATGCCGCGGTTCTCCATCGTCACGCCGCTGGCGCTGCGGATGGCCTGTGAATCGCGTTCGGCCAGCACGAGATGGCCTTGCGCCATGTCCATGCCGTTGCGGAGCTGCACCTTGCCGCCAGACAGCGCACCCTTGGCAAACTCAGGAATGCCGTCCGGCGCTGCCAACTCGTACCGCAGTTCTTCCTTGTCCATGACGGCTTCGTCAATGGCACCGTCTTCGACCACGGCCTGGTTCACTGATAGCAGGAACTGAGCCTTGCTCATGCGCTTGTTCAGGCCGTCTTGCGGCCCACGCACGTTTCGGATCACGCCATAGGGCATGCCATCGCTCTTGCGCCGGTAGCACCAAAGCGGAACGAACGGGAAGCGGTTGTGCGCGTATGGACTGTCGATGTCCAGCAGAAGATCGTGCTTGGTGAAGATCGCCACGCGCACCTTCATCCGCACTCGGTCCTGCGACGAGGCGCCCTGCCCTGTCGTCTCCTTGGTCGGCTCCCGATACCAGCACTCAACCAAGCTGACGCGGCGGCGCGGGTTCCAGGCATCGGCGTCGGGGTTGTAGTCCATCCATCGCATGGGCAAGCCTTCGGGCTGCGACGTATTGCCAGCAGGCCAAGCGCCGGCCCAGTCCTCATCCATCGGCCCGCGCCATTCGCCCATCGTGGACGCGCGTTCAAGTTCTTCGGTTTTGTCAGGGAAGAACCGTTGTGCAATGTCAAGGTCCACCTCTTTGAAGCGGAACAGGTATCGCCAATCGTTCGGGTCAGGGCTGTTGATAGCGCTGATGCTGTCGTGCAGCATGTTGCGCCAAGACTCGGAACGCATGTAGATCGGGTCGTCCTCGGGGTCGGCCGTGACACCGACCTCAAGCCAACCCAGGCCCGCCTTCACCTGATCGTCAAACGCTTGGCTGCGCACGAACGGCGCGCGTTGCACGTCGTCAAGGTATTTCAGGTAGCGCGTCTTGATGTCTGCGTCTTGGCTGGCTTCCTGGCTCTTGTTGTAGCGGGCCAGTACCTTGAAGTCGCGCCGTGTTCGTCGCTCGGTGCCGATCAGCCAGTCCAGCGTAGGTTTGACTTCGTTGTAGACGATGGGCGCCTGGCCGCGCGCACGCACCTTGGCCGCCTCTGCGGCCTGCCACTGGATGCCATCGTAGTAGTCGCAGTCCAGCGCCATCTGGAAGCGGTTGACCTGCTGGCGCATCAGTTCCAACTCAAACCATGATCGCAGGCGCACAAACAGGTCTTGCTTGCGCTGCGATTCGCTTGGGCCCGGCTTGATTTCAGGTGGAGAGATTACGCCGGCCGTCTCCATGGCCACGTTGAGGCGTTTCTTCTTGCGCGCCATCAGATGGTTACCTCGCTGATCTTCTTGTCGTTCACGACGGTTGTCACATCCAACAGCGCTTCAGGCGCCTCGGCACGGCGCGCAGCGGGAGGCATCGGCGGGCAACGAATCAGGTCAGGCGTATGGCGCAAGATCACGTCAATCAGCGCAAAGACCTCGATGTCGATCTGCGAGCGGCCAAGCGTCGGTAGCGCTCTCCAACACTCCAGAAACGCCTGCTTCGTGGGCCCGCCGTTGGGATCCGCGTACTTGGCAATGCTGCTCAGCGCGATAGCGAACACGCCTCCATCGCGGCTTGTCGGGGACCAGATGGCCATGACCGGCTCGCACTCGCGGCCTTCAGACAGCCACTCGATGCTGACGTGGTACTGGCCGGATCGGAATTGCGCGTGGGCGATGTCGCCCACCTTGTGCATGGGGCGGCCGGTGGCGCTGACGATGAGTGAGTTCAGGTGCATGGTCGTCCTCTTGTCTTCAGGCTGTGCGCCAGTCGCGGTCGCGGCGGCGGCGGTCGCGGGCTTCTTCGGCGTCTTTGACGCGCGGCGCGTGAAAGCCCTGCGCGAACTGGCGGTATCCATCGGCTGCTTCTGAGTGGCCATCGGACTTGACGGGTTCGTCAGACCAGGCGCCCGCCTGTCGATTCCACTTCTTGCGGTAGCCCGACAGGTGCGCCAGTCCGTCCTTGCATTCCGTCTCATCGAAGTAGCTGTGACTGAACGCGGCGCGGGTCAACTGGATTCCGTGCTGCAGGTCATCGACACGATCAACCGTGTGCCACTTGCCACCCAGGCCAAGCCCCTTCAGTTCATCAAGGGGGGACGTGATCGTCCTTCCAAGCTGGCGTTTGTGTTCGGCGTCGTGCGGCAGATAGTGGGTGCCCCACATCACGCTGTCGCCGTGCCTCGCGGCCCATCGCTGCATCTCTCCCGTGAAGTGGTCGTATGGCTTCTCCCAGCCCTCGATGAACCCGATGAACCGATCCGTCATGCCGATGTGCTGGTGCAGCCACAAGGCCGTGCCATCGGTGTGTCCGATGTCCCAAAAGCTGTTCACTGGGTGTCCAGCAACGTAGGGTATGGAGCCAATGCGCCCGTTCTGGCGCGCTGCGGCCATCTGCACTGCGTAGTAGTAGCCCTCCGTCGATTGCTGGAAGGCTTCGCGCGGCGTGGATGGGTACTCCTGCCACATCTTTTGCGGGTCGCCCTTGAAGTCGCCTTCGCGGGTGGCCACGTACCAGGCGCGCTGTCCTGCGTCGATGACGCAACCCATGACGGCCTGCACCTGATCGAAGTATTCGTGCTCCTTGGCAGTGATGACGACTCGCGCAGAGTCCTCGGGTGACAGTCTGTAGCCCGGCTCTTGCCACCAAGGGTAGAAGTGGAATCGGTAGTCGCGCGGCGTCAGCAGGCGGCCGGATTCGGCAACGGACATGGCCTGTTCAGTCATGGCGAAGAAATCGCCCTCCTGGCCCTCTGCGGTGCTCTCGACCACGATCACGCCATCCAACGGCACGGCCGGGAAACTGCCGGTCTGGATCTCGATGGCCTTGTCGGGGAACTTCGCGCAGATCTTCCCGTACTCGCTGATGTGCAGCCGGTGCGGTGTGCCGCCGCGTGCGCTGGTGCTCACCTTGATGCTGCTGTTGTTGCTGAACAGCAGTTCGGTGGCCGAATCCTTGATCGTCGGACGGCTCGCGCGCAGCGATGCTGGGATCCGTTCATAGGCGAACTTCACCTTGTCGCGGAAGATTTCTTCCGCCTTGTCGCGGTCTTGGGCAACGATCACACATCGCTGGTCAGCGTTGAACAGTGCGTGATCCAGCCACATGATTGCAATCAGCGTCGTGAATCCGAGCTGACGCGCCTTCAGAATCACGTTGCGTGTCCACAGGCGCTTGATGAACCGGCGTTGGGCCCGGTTCGGCTTGAAAGGAATTGCCGTGTTTCCTTCAGCGTCAGGGCTCTTGACCATGATCTTGTAGATCTGGCCCGAACATAGGCGCCACATCGGGTCTTGCAGGCACTGCGCCATCTCGGCCGGCGTGGACGGCACGAAATCCAGCGGGATGCCCTGCGCGGTCATTCTTCTTCGTCGCCTGGGTTCTGCACCACAGGCACTGTTGACCGCTTCATGCTGGCAAGAAGCTCAAGCAGCGGGTTGGCGATCTGCTCGTTGTCCACCTTGTAGCCGCCCAGATGCTTCATCAGCATGTCCAGGTA
>CALMQC010000310.1 GCA_937871895.1 uncultured Roseateles sp.
TTGGTGAACAGCAGCGTCGGGTCGTCGCCGGGGACGACGGGGCTGGAGGCGACGATCTGGTGACCTTTGGACTCAAAGAACTTCAGAAAGGTCTGGCGGATCTCGGCGGCTTTCATGTCCGTGTGCTTCCTGTAACGACGGGGCAAAGAGGTGGGATTCTCCCTCAGCTAGAGTGACCGCCTTGCCCCGGAGACACACCATGGATCACGCCAGTTTGCTCAGCCGCCTGCAGGACCCCAGCCTGCTGCGCACCCAGGCCCTGATCAATGGCGAGTGGGTCGAGGGCACGGCCCGCTTCGGCGTGGACGACCCCGCCACCGGCGAGGCACTGGCCGAGGTGCCCAATCTGGGCCGCCTGGAGGCGGAGGCCGCCATCGCTGCCGCGCAGAACGCTTGGCCGGCCTGGCGAGCCAAGACAGCCAAGGAGCGCGCCGCCGTGCTGCAGCGCTGGCACCAACTGCTGCTCAAGCACACCGACGATCTGGCCCTGATCCTGACCGCCGAACAAGGCAAGCCGCTGGCCGAGGCGCGCGGCGAGGTCACGTATGGCGGCAGCTTCGTCGAGTGGTTTGCCGAGGAAGCCAAGCGCGTCTACGGCGAGACCATCCCCAGCACCGACCCGAGCAAGCGCTACATCGTCCTGAAGCAGCCGATCGGTGTCTGCGCCGCCATCACGCCGTGGAACTTCCCGCTGGCCATGATCACCCGCAAGGTGGCGCCGGCACTCGCGGCGGGCTGCACCGTCGTCATCAAGCCGGCCGAGGCCACACCGCTGACGGCCCTGGCCGTGGCCGAGCTGGCCCAGCGCGCGGGCATGCCGGCGGGGGTGCTCAATGTGCTCACGGCCGACGCCGCGCAGTCCATCGAGATCGGCCATGTGCTGTGCGAGAGCGAGGTGGTGCGCCACCTGTCCTTCACCGGGTCCACCGAGGTGGGCCGCATCCTGATGCGCCAGTGCGCCGGCACGCTGAAAAAATTGAGCCTGGAGCTGGGCGGCAATGCGCCCTTCATCGTCTTTGACGACGCCGACCTGGACGCCGCCGTCAGCGGCGCGGTGGCCAGCAAGTACCGCAACGCTGGCCAGACCTGCGTCTGCGCCAACCGGCTCTACGTGCAGGCCGGCATCTATGACGCCTTTGTGGCGAAGTTCGCGGCCAAGGTCGCGACGCTCAAGCCGGGCCCGGGTCTGGAGTCCGGCAGCCAGGTCGGCCCGCTGATCGACGCCCAGGCGCTGGCGAAGGTGGAAACCCATGTTGCCGACGCCGTGGCGCTCGGTGCCAAGGTGGTGACGGGCGGCGAGCGCGCGGCCGATGTGGGGCCGCAGTTCTTCCAGCCCACGGTCCTGGCCAATGCCAGCTCGCAGATGCTGTGCTCGCGCGAGGAAACCTTTGGACCGGTGGCGCCGGTGTTCAAGTTCCAGACCGAGGATGAGGCCATCGCCCTGGCCAACGCGACCGAGTTAGGGCTCGCCAGCTACTTCTACAGCCGCGACATCGCGCGCGTCTTCCGCGTCGCCGAGGCGCTGGAATACGGCATGGTGGGCATCAACACCGGCCTCATCGCCACGGCAGAGGCACCCTTTGGCGGGGTCAAGTACTCGGGCTTGGGCCGCGAGGGCGGCCGCCAAGGCATCGAGGAATACGTCGAGCTCAAGACCCTCTGCCTGGGCGACCTCGGGCGCTAAAGCAGGCACAAAAAAGCCGCAAGGCAGTCGGGCTGCGCTTGCGGCTGAATGCCAAGGGGCTGAGCCCCCCAGCGGGCTACTTGAAGTCGGCGCTCAGTGTGAGCGATGCCAGACGCGGCGCGCCAAGGTAATAGAAGACCGTGTTGGCATTGACCGTGCCGTACTTGACCGCGTTGATCGTGGTGCCCGAGCTGGGCGTGCGGTACTTCTGGTTGGTGATGTTGCTGACGTTGAAGCGCATCTGCACATTGCTCAGCATGCTGACGTTGCCGAAGTTGTAGCCGGCGTCGAGGTCAAGCAAGGTGTAGCTCGGCACCTCTTCGTCGTTCATCAGCGTGGCGTACTGGCGGCCGGTGTGCTTGGCCTTGAGCCGGGCGTACAGCGGGCCGCTCGCGTACTGCAGCGAGGCGCCGATCATGGTCTCGGGTGTCAGCGTCAGTTGCTTGCCGGTGGTCGGCAGGCTCACGGTGGCGGAGGCCTGGAAGTCGTCCTTGACCTTGGTCTTTTGCACCGTCAGCGAGCCATAGGCCGTGAAGCCGCCCAGGAAGGGCGCCGAGCCGGCTTCCAGCTCCAGACCGCGGTTGTTGACGCGGCCGACGTTCTGGTAGGTGCTGTTCTGCGTGACCGGATCAAAGGCGTTGGACTGGCGGTTCTTGAAGTCAGAGTTGAACAAGGTGGCGGACAGCGAGAGCGCCTTGGCCTGGTAGCGGTAGCCGAGGTCGGTCATCACCGAGGTCTCCGGCAGGGCCTCGCGCAGCAATTGCACGTCAGTGCCGACGAGCTTGACGTTGTTGCCGGTGAGCGCGAAGTTGGGCGGCGCACGGAAGTTTTTGGCCAGATTGACGAAGACCTGGTGGGCCTTGTCGAGGTTGACCCGCACCCCGGCCTGCGGCAGCACGTCGCTGTAGCGGCGCACCAGGCGGTAGCCGGTGGTGAAGGTTTCGTTCGCGTTGCTCGTGAGATTGCGAGACACGCGCGGCGCGCGAACGCCGAAAGTGAAGGTGGCCTTGTCGGACAGGAAGTTCACGCTGTCGCTGATATAGAGCTGGCTGGCCGTGCTGATGGACTGCCAGTCGCGGCCTTGGTAGGCGGTGCCGTCGGGGCGCAGGATCTGACCGTTCTGCAGCCAGATGTCGAGCGCGTTGCCGTCGTTGTCCACCGGCACGGCGGGCTGGGTCTGGCGATGGTCGGCACGCTCGATCCAGAGGCCGGCACGGATCTGGTGGTCACCCACGAGGGTGTTGAGCTCGGTCGTCACACCGGGGCGCGAGGTGCGCGTCACGCTGCCACGCGCCACGATCACGGTGTCCAGGGTGTCACCGTCGCCGTTCAGGTCCACGCCCGCGCCAGTCTTGCCGGTGGCCTTGTTCAGGAAGGCGGTTTCCGACAGCGCCGTCTGCTGCTGCAGCGCCCCGTTGCCGAAGCCGTACCAGAGGTAGGGCTGAATCTTCAGCGAGGTGTTTTCGGCCAGCTTGAACGAGCCCGACAGCGACACGATGGCGTTGCGGAAGGGGTTGAAGGACAGCTTGTAGTAGCCCGGCGTGGCACTCGTCTCCTTCTGCGCCGTGCCCTTCACGGGCGGCAGGTGGCCGACGAAGGTGTCGCCAAAGTCGTAGTAGTAGCCGTTGGCATCCAGCTGCGCCAGACTCACGCTGTAGATGTTGTTGTTGACGGCGTAGTTGTAGAGCACCGAGCCGAGGATGACGTTCTCGGCGTCCAGGTCCCAGCGGAAGGCGGCGTCAAAGTGATCCTTCTTGGCCTGGCCCTTGCCCTTCCACTTGTCGGCCTGGGTGTGCGAGTAGCTGAAGAACATCTTCAGCTTGTCGTCGGCAAAACGGCCGGTGTCGAAGCGGATGAAGCTGCGGGTGAGGCTCAGTCCGCCCAGGGTCTGCGAGACCCGAAAGCGGCGCGCGTTCTCGGGGTCGCAGCTGTTGACCGTCACGTTGCCGCCCGTGGCGCCGGCGTGCGGCGACTCCACATCCGGGCTGCCCTGCGTCACGCTCTGCGTGCAGAGGTTTTCCTGGTCCGCGTACTCCTGCGGATACACGGCGAAGTTGCCCGAGTCATTGACCGGCACGCCATTCACGGTGAAGCCCAATTGGTCGGAGTTGAAGCCACGCACCGTGAGGCCGCCGCCGAAGAGGCCGGTGGCGTCGTAGTTGAAGGTGCTGATGCCGGGCAGCAGCGCGAGGGCCTGGTAGGGATTGCCGGTGGAGCGGTCCTTCTCGGTCGCGGCCTTGGTCACGGTGCTGCGGCTCTTGGAGGCGTCCTCATTCAGGATCTGGCCGGCGCCGCGGTTGTTGCCCTCGCCGACGATGGTGATGGTGCCGAGGCGCACCGTGTCCTCCTTGGCACGCGGGGCTCCGGCTTCATCGCCGTCCGCGTTGGCGGCCGCTTGCTGGCCATACGCTGCCGAAACCGCCAGCAGGGCCACGGCGGCACCCAATGCCGACAGGGTCAATTTGTTCGCCATCTCAACACTCCTGAATTTCGGGGCCTTGTGAGCCCACACGCCACATCCAACATCAAAGCTCCAAGCCCTTGTTGCGGGGCCTGAAGCGGGTCGTGATGAATTCTCTTGTGAATTAATGACAGTTTTTTACGGGTCAGTACGGTTTTGGAAACGCTCCCCTAGGGAGACGGGCACCGCCATGCCTCCGCGCGGCAATTTGGGGCATAGCGTTCGCCATGCGGTGGGAGCTAGCCGCAATTTGATCGATTGAGCGGCCATTTCACGAAGGCTGACCGCACCACGCTGACGCGCCAGTCACGAGTGGCTGTGTCTCGGACCCAACAGCGGCTCAGGCCAAGGCGCATTCCAAATGCGAACGGCCCCTTGAGGGGCCGTTTTGCATGTGGAGCGGGTGAAGGGAATGCTCGCCATCGCCGCAAGGCGATGTCTCGGCCTTCGCAAAGCTCAGGCCCGTGCCTGCGGCACGTCCAAGCCCAGCCACTGGCTGGCCTTGAGCGAACCCCTGAGGGTCCTCATCCCAACGCCCATTCCAAATGCGAACGGCCCCTTGAGGGGCCGTTTTGCATGTGGAGCGGGTGAAGGGAATCGAACCCTCGTATGAAGCTTGGGAAGCTGCCGTTCT
>CALMQC010000311.1 GCA_937871895.1 uncultured Roseateles sp.
GCAAGCCCGGGGCCGAGCGAGGCGTGCAAGAGCGCGCAGGTGGGGTGCAGGCGCCCACCCGCGCGCGCGATGGCCGCTGGGCGGCCCGCCAGCCCATCGGCCAGGCGTTCGCCGAGGTCGAGCGGCAGCTCCGGCAGGTCGCAGGCGGCGGTGAGCAACCACTCGTCAGGGCCAAGCCCGCACAGGGCCGCGTCGATGCCTGCCAGGGGGCCGGGATAGTCAGCCAGCCGGTCAGGCAGCACGGCATCGCACCATGCGGCGTAGACGTCCTGATGGCGGTTGGCGCTGATCAAGACCCGGGCCACCTGTGGCCGCAGCCGGGCCAGCACCTGCAGCGCCAGCGGCTGGCCTTGGTAGCGCTGCAAGCCCTTGTCGACGCCCCCCATGCGCTGCCCGCGGCCACCCGCCAGCAGCAGTCCGGTGGGGCGGGTCCTCAAGCGCTCAGCCTCCGATGTAGTGCATCTCGACGCGCCGCTCGCCCTCCGGCAGCGCCTGGCCACTGGCACGCAGCTGTGAGTAGCGGTCGCCCCGCTGGCTCCAGACGGCGGCGATGGCGTCCTGCAGGGCCGCGTCGCTCGCGGCATTGCCGCGCACCAGGTGGCGCAGGTCCCAGCCTTGGGTGGCAAACAGGCAGGTGTAGAGCCGACCTTCGGTCGAGAGCCGGGCGCGGTTGCAGTCGCCGCAAAAGGCCTGGGTCACGCTGGAGATCAGGCCGATCTCGCCGCTGCCATCGGCATGGCCCCAGCGCTCGGCGGTCTCGCCCGGGGCCGAGGCGGACAGTGGTCGCAGGTCGAACTCCGCCTGCAGGCGCTGCAGCAGCTCGCGCGAGGGCAGCACCTCGTCCATGCGCCAGCCATTGGTCTCGCCAACGTCCATGAACTCGATGAAGCGCAGCGTGACGCCCGTGCCCTTGAAGTGCCGCGCCATGGGCAGCACTTCGTGGTCGTTTGTGCCTCGCTTGACCACCATATTGACCTTGATCGGCCCCAGGCCCACGGCCCGTGCGGCCTCGATGCCGGCAAGCACGTCGGCCACCGGGAAGCCGACATCGTTCATGCGCTGGAAGATGGCATCGTCCAGCCCGTCGAGGCTGACGGTGATGCGCTGCAGGCCGGCGTCCTTCAGCAGCTGCGCCTTGCGTGCCAACAGCGAGCCATTGGTGGTGAGCGTGAGGTCGAGCAGCCGGCCATCCGGCGTGCGCAACGCGGCGAGCTGGGCAATCAGGCGCTCCAGGTGGCGGCG
This sequence comes from uncultured Roseateles sp., assembly GCA_937871895.1. GTDB lineage: Bacteria > Pseudomonadota > Gammaproteobacteria > Burkholderiales > Burkholderiaceae_C > Pelomonas. Next base: position 1,243 of record CALMQC010000311.1, read on the forward strand.
CAGCAGGGGCTCGCCACCGGTGATGCGGATCTTCTCGACCCCCTGGGCCACGAAGGCACGTGCCACACGGGTGATCTCCTCAAAGCTGAGCAGCTCGGCGTGGGGCAGGAACTCGTAGTGCTTGTCGAACACCTGCTTGGGCATGCAGTAGCTGCAGCGGAAGTTGCAGCGGTCGGTCACCGAGATGCGCAGATCGCGCAGGGGTCGGCCCAGGGTGTCGGCCAGCAGACCGTCGGCGTGCGGTACTTGCCGCCCGGAGGCCCGGAGCGGCCGGGAGCGGGCATCGAGGAGGGGGATCACACGCGCTGGCGTCATGCCTACATTGTCTCAGCGCGAGGCCGCGTTGCCTCGCCCTCGGGCCGCCTAGCAGGTACGCTCCGGGGCCATCACTTTGTCGCAACCGGTTTCCATGGCTGCCTCCCTGCTGCACGCTGACCTGCCTCGCTTCATCTCCTTCGGCGAAGCCTTGACCGACTTCATCCGCGAAGGTGAGCAGCAGTGGCGCAGCGTGTGCGGCGGCGGGCCCTGGAACGTGGCCTGCGCAATGGCGCGCATGGGTCAGCTCAGCGCGTTTGGTGGGGCCATCAGCCAGGACCTGTTTGGCCAGGCGCTGTGGCAGGCGAGTGCGGATGCGGGCCTGGACCTGCGCTTCATCCAGCAATTGCCCAAGCCGCCGCTGCTGGCGATGGTGCATGAGCTCAATCCGCCGAAGTACTTTTTCATCGGCACCGACAGTGCTGACCTGCACTTCCGCGCCGAGGGCTTGCCGGCGGGCTGGAACAAGGCGGTGCGCTGGGCGCACTTCGGCAGTCTGGCGCTGGTGCGCCAGCCGCTGGCGGCGCGGCTCGTCGCGTTGGCCGAGCAACTGGCGAGCGAGGGCGTGCGCATCAGCTACGACCCCAACTTCCGCGCACCGCCCATGGACTCGAACTACGACGAGACCCTGGAGCGCATGTGCAAGTTGGCCAGCTTGGTGAAGGTGTCGGACGAGGACTTGTGCGGGCTCTTCCGGGCCAAGCGCTACCACGTGGGGCTGGCGCAGATTGCCGACTGGAACCCCGAGTGCTGGCTGATGCTGACGCGCGGCAGCCAGGGTGCCACGCTGTTCCGCGGCTCGCAGGAGCTGTCGGCACTGCCGCCCAAGATCACGGTGGCCGACACGGTGGGGGCGGGCGACTGTTCGCTGGCCGGCTTGCTGGACAGCCTGATGTCGCGCCCCGACGCGGGCTTGGAGCAGCACCTGCGCCGGGCGATGGCCGCTGGCGCGGCGGCATGCGAAAAGTCGGGCTTTGTGCCCCCGGCACCCTACCGGGTGAACGAGTTGGAAGCGCAGGTCACCCTGCGCAGCGCCT
>CALMQC010000312.1 GCA_937871895.1 uncultured Roseateles sp.
GCTGGCATCCAGCATGTGGCACCGGTCCAGGACTTCCCGCCCGAGCGCTGGGACGCGGTCATCGCCATCAACCTCTCCAGCGCCTTCCACACCACACGCCTGGCCTTGCCCGGCATGCTGACCAAAGGCTGGGGCCGCATCATCAACCTGGCCTCGGTGCACGGTCTCGTCGCCTCGGCCAACAAGTCGGCCTATGTGGCGGCCAAGCATGGCCTCGTTGGTCTGACCAAGGCCGTGGCGCTGGAGACGGCCACGTCGCCCGTCACCGTCAACGCCATCTGCCCCGGCTGGGTACTGACACCGCTGGTGCAAAAGCAGGTGGACGCCCGGGCCGCCGCCGAAGGCGTGGACAACGCCGAAGCCACGCGCCGCCTGCTCGGCGAAAAGCAGCCGTCGCTGGCCTTCACCACACCCGAGCAGTTGGGCGAGTTGGCCGTCTTCCTGTGCTCAGACGCCGCCAGCAATGTGCGCGGCCAGGCCTGGTCGCTGGATGGCGGCTGGACGGCGCAGTAAGCGCGAGCCAGGCCTACTTCGTCAGCACGATCGAGCCGTTCACGCTGATCGTGACGCGCGCCTTGCCGGCCTCGGTCGGCAGCGCCTCGTCGGCCATCGGCGCGGCGGCGGCCTTCATTGCAAACACACGTGGCACCGCCATCACGCCGCCCTCGTTGCCCGAGACATTGACCTCGCCGAGCTGGTAGCTGCTGTAGCCAAAAGCCTTGGCCACCTCATTGGCCCGAGCCTTGAAACGCGCGATGGCTTGGGCCGTGATGTCGCCCTCGGCCTTCTCGCGCGCCTCGCGAGAGAGGCTCCAAGCCGCGCCCGCCACGCTCAAGGTGGTGATGCGCCCGCTGAGCTGGGCAATGGCCACGCTGTCCCGACCTTCGACGATCAATTCGGCCCGGCCCACCCAGCCGCTGATGCCACCCTTGCTGTTGTAGCGCGGGTTCACCGCGAAGCCGCCGGTCTGCACCTCCACTTGACCCGGCTTGGCCACACGACGCGCCTCGGCCAGTGCGGCATCCAGCGCCTGCTTGATTTGGGCCTGCACCGCAGCCGCATCGCTGCCGTCCTTGGTCGTGGCCAGGTTCAGCGTCAGCCAGTCGGCCGGCAGCTCGGCGGTGGCGCTGGCGGCCAGAGTCACGCGGTCGCGCGGCGGCGCTTCGGCCAAAGCCAAGACGGGGGTGACGAGCAAGGCGACGGCGAGCGGAATGAGGCGCATGAGTGGACTCCAAGAGTGGGCGAGCCAGCTTAGCGCTTGGGCTCTGCAGCCGGCCGACGTGACCAGCTGCTTTGGGAAGCAACGGTGTGTAACGCCCTGTCCGGACAGCGATTTCACTTTCACAATGCGGCTGTTACAAATTCGCCGAGGCCCCCGTGAACGCCCCCACGCCCCGCCCCAACCGCATCCTGATCGTCGATGACGACGCCCGCATCCGCGACCTTTTGCGCCGCTATTTGACGCAGGAAGGCTTTGAAGTCCTGCTGGCCGAGGACAGCCGCGCGCTGAACAAGCAGCTGACCCGCGAGACCGTCGACCTGATCGTGCTGGACCTGATGCTGCCCGG
>CALMQC010000313.1 GCA_937871895.1 uncultured Roseateles sp.
AGGTGCCGTTGGCTTCGGCCTCGGCAAGCAGCTTCTAGGCGGTGTCGCGCGGCAGGATGCGGGCGCTGCCGAAGATGACGACGGTGCTCTGCACGCCTTGCTCGGTCTGCATCAGCTCGGGCTTGAGCAGCTCCAGCTGCATACGCACGGGGCGCAGCTCCTCGCGCAGCAAAAAGGTCTCGTCGGTGAAGGCGAGCTGGTAGGCGCTGCCTGGGTGGTCGTAGTCGGGGTGACCGCCGAGGGCGCCGAGTTCGTCCTGGGCCGAGGGGATGTTGCGGGCGGTGAGGTCTTGGCGTCGGTTCATGGGGGTGATTCTGACCCGCAGACTTCGCAGTGCGGGTCACGTTGAAGGGCGATGCGGCTCCAAGCCATCTGGCGCGCATCCAGCATCAGCAATTGGCCGAGCAGGGGCTGGCCGGTGGGTATGAGCAGCTTGAGCACCTCGGCCGCCTGGGTGCAGCCGATGATGCCCACCAGGGGTGCGAACACGCCCATGGTGGCGCAGGCCACGTCCTCGTGCCCACTGCTGGGCGCAAAGAGGCAGGCGTAGCAAGGGCCGCCTTGGTGGGGCGCGTAGACGCTCACTTGCCCGTCAAAGCCGATGGCCGCGCCGGACACCAGCGGTTTGCCGTGGCGCACGCAAGCGGCGTTGACGAGTTGGCGCGTGGCGAAGTTGTCGGTGCAGTCCACCACGACGTCCACGCGGGGCAGTTCGGTGTCGAGCAGGGCGGCGTCGGCGCGCTGCTCGATGGGGCGGACGAAGATGTCGGGGTTGAGGGCCAGCATGCGGCGCGCGGCCGAGGCAACCTTGGCGCGGTTCAGGCTGGCCATGTCGTGGGCGATCTGGCGTTGCAGGTTGGTCAGCGAGACGCTGTCGTGGTCCACCAGGGTGATGTGGCCGACGCCGGCCGAGGCCAGATACAGCGCTACCGGCGAACCCAGGCCGCCGGCGCCCACCACCAGCACGCGGGCGTCGAGCAGGCGCTGCTGGCCCTCGATGCCGATCTCGTCGAGCATCAGGTGGCGCGAGTAGCGCAGCAATTGGTCGTCGGTCATGGGGTGCGGCTCCAAAAAGCGCAAAGGCCCGCGAGCTGAGCGGGCCTTGCGGGTCAGTCCTGCAGCGTGAGCACGCTTACTGGGTCTTGGCCTCAGCCTTGTCGGGGCTGCTGGCCTTGGAGGCCACCACGGGCAGGCCCTTGAGCTGATTGAGCGCTTGCTGGAGCGGGAAGTCTTCGGCCGAGCCGAACTCGGGCAGGGGCTTGGGCGGCTCGTTGCGCTTGGCCATCTCGGCTTCCAGCTTGGCGCGGGCCTCCTCACGGGCCTTGATGCGGGCGGCATCGTCCTTGCCACCTTCGGCCTCGCCCGCGAGGTGTTTCTCCAGGTCGGCCTCACGGGTGCGCAGCGCGGCGAACACATTGCCCTCGGCAGTTTCGTCCAGCAGCACGTCGGGCGTGATGCCCTTGGCCTGGATGGAGTTGCCCTTGGGCGTGTAGTAGCGGGCCGTGGTGATCTTGAGCACGGGGCTGGGGCACTTGTCGAGCGGCACGCCTTCATTGGCCAGGCAGATCGGCGTCTGCACCGAGGCTTTGCCAAAGGTCTGGGCGCCCATCACGATGGCGCGATGGTGGTCCTGCAGCGCGCCGGCCACGATCTCGCTGGCGCTGGCCGAGCCTTCGTTGACGAGCACCACCAGCGGTAGGCTCTTGAAGCTGGCCGGCAGGCGGCGCAGCGGGTCATTGCTGGGGCTGCGGCGGTAATCACGCGGGACGGCACGGAAGCTCTGAGCGGCTTCGACCATCTGGCCTTTGGTGGACACGACCTCGACGTCCGGTGGCAGGAAGGCCGCCGCCACGCCAATGGCGCGGTCCAGCAGGCCGCCCGGGTCGTTGCGCAGGTCGAGCACCAGGCCCTTGAGGTTGGGTTCGGCCTTGTACAGCTCCTCCATCTTGCGCACGAAGTCGTCCAGCGTGCGCTCCTGGAACTGGCTGATGCGCAGCCAGGCGTAGCCGGGCTCGATCACCTTGGCCTTGACGCTCTTGGTCAGGATCTCCTTGCGGATGATGGTGACCGGGAAGCTGCGGCTCTCGTTCTTGCGGTAGATGCTGAGGTTGACCTTGGTGTCCGGGTCGCCGCGCATGCGCTTGACGGCCTGGTCCAGCGTGAGGCCGCGCACGGCGGTTTCGTCGATGCGGACGATCAGGTCGCCGCTCTTGAGGCCGGCCTTGAAGGCGGGCGAGTCTTCGATGGGGGAGATGACCTTGACGAGGCCGTCTTCCATGCCGACCTCGATGCCGAGCCCGACAAACTTGCCGGAGGTGCCTTCGATGAATTCCTTGAGCGCCTGCTTCTCGAAGTATTGCGAGTGCGGGTCCAGGCCCGAGACCATGCCGCTGATCGCGTCGGTGATGAGCTTCTTCTCATCGACGGGCTCGACGTAGCGGCGCTTGATCTGGTCAAACACGGCGACCAGTTGCTGGATCTGCTCCAAGGGCAGCGCCGAGAGGCTGCTGCGCGCATTGGCCTGCAATTGCAAGGTTGCGAGCACGCCCGTGAGGGCTCCCACTGCCATCCAACCTGCCACCTTCAACTTGGAGCTCATGTCGC
>CALMQC010000314.1 GCA_937871895.1 uncultured Roseateles sp.
GATCGCGCGTCAACAGAATAGAAGGCCTATTTCCAAAGAAAAAACCCCGCTACCAAATCGATAGCAGGGTTTCCTTTGTTTACCTGGGGTGGCTAATGGGACTCGAACCCACGACAACAGGAATCACAATCCTGGACTCTACCAACTGAGCTACAGCCACCGTCGAGAGTCAAAGAGTATAGACCAAAACCAGGCACCTTGCCTCTATGGCAGGCGCCTTGGCAATGAGTTGAACTAGCCGCCAGCGGCTTCTGAAGCTGCCGGTGCAGGCACCTTGATGCTGGCCTTGTAGTGAGACTTGAGGGCGTTCATGAAGGCAACGCCTTCTGCACGAGACCATACGGCCGAGAACTGCTGACCAGCTCGCTGCGCGTCGATGACCTTTTCATCCCGCGCCTGCAGGGCGTTAATACGGGCCACCAGGTAGCCGCCGTCTTCGGTTTCGACACCAACCCAGGCCGGCAGTTTGCTGGCATCGGCCGACAGCACGGCTTCCAGCGCCTTACGGGTCAGGTCCTGCGGTGCAGCGCGCGAAACGAGCTTGGCGGACGACAACCCTTCCGCAGTGGTGCCGGACTTGAGCGCGGCAAGCCGTTCCTGGCCGAGCTTGCGAGCCTGCGCCTGCGCCGCCTTGCGGATCCAAGCGTCGCGAACTTTGGCCTGAACCTCGGCAAAGGGCGGCACGCGGGCTGGCAGATGCTGAACCACCCGGGCAGACACCAATTGGCTGGGCGCCGTTTCAACGGCTTCGGTATTGCGCTTGTTGCGCAGTGCGTCCGCGCCAAACACGGCGTCCAGCAGCTTTGTCGATGCCAGGGGGCCGGATGCACCGGCAGCGGGTTGCTTCAGCACGGTGGCGGTCTGAACTTGGAGCTTGAGCTTGTCCGCCACCGGCTGCAGGCTGTCGGATTGCTCGTAGACCAGATTGCCAAATTGCTCGGCCGCCTCTGCGTAGCGGCGCTGCGCCAATTGCTTGCGCACTTCGGCTTCGACTTCGGCACGCACGGCCTCGAAGGGCTTCTTGTCGCCACCGCGGATGGCGGTGAGCTGGATGATGTGGAAGCCGAAATCCGTTTCAACGAGATCAGAAATCTCCCCCTGCTTCATCGCGTAGACGGCAGCGTCGAACTCCTTGACCATGGCGCCGCGCGAGAAGAAGTCGAGGTCGCCACCGGACTTGGCGGAACCTTCATCCTGCGAGTTCTGCTTGGCCACTTCTGCGAAGCTGCCTGGCGCCTTGCGAACCTGCGCCAGCAACTCGGTGGCCTTGGCCTTGGCCTTGTCCCGCACATCCTTGGGGTCGTTGCGTTCGGCCTTGATCAGGATGTGGCTGGCGCGGCGCTCTTCCGGCACGCCATAGCGATTGGCGTTCTCAGCGTAGTAGCTGCGGAGGTTGTCCTCGGTGAAGCTCACGTCCTTCTTGAGCGCTTCGAGGTCGAGCACCACATACTGGATCTGCGCCTGCTCCGGCAGTTGGAACTGGGCGGCATTGGCAGCGTCCTTGTAGAAAGCTTCCAGCTCGGCATCCGTCGGGCTGAGCTTGGCGGCGAACTCCTGCGGATCGAATCGCTGCACCTGGATCTCACGCTGCTGCAGCAAGGCGTCAAACGCGATCTTTGACGCTGCGGCACCACCGAACGCAGACGTCTCCACCCCTTGAGTCACCTGCTGGAGCGCAAGCTGCTTGGCCAGCCGCTGTTTGAGCATGCCAGGCGACATGCCTTGCGCGGCCAACACGGTCTGATTGACGGTGCCATCAGGGTTACGCAGGAACTCGAACTGAGGATCGCGCCAGAAGATCTCCGTGATGCGCTGCTCAGACGGCGTGAAGTGCTGAGCGGCTGCTGCGGCTTCGAGCACGCGCTCGCCGACCAGTCCTTCCAGCGCCTGGTACTTCGCGCGTGGCGAGTCGAGCAGCTTGGGGTCCACGTTGGGCGATTGCTGGCGCACGCGATTGGTTTGTTCTTTGTGAGCCTGATCCCACTCGCCCTGCGTGATCTTGCGCCCGTCCACCGTGGCCACCGCCGTGTTGGTGCCACCCATCATGCTGGTGTAGCTCTGCATCCCCACAAAGGCGAAGGAAGGCAGGATCAGCAACATCAGGATGAACTGGAACAGCCGGTTGTGTTGGCGGACGAAATCAAACATCTGAACGGTCTCTGAGTTCTGCGTGTGGGCAGTGTCTGGATGCAGGCCGGCGCAGCAGTGCTTGCTGGCAGGACGCAGCTCACGCGACAAAGGCGAACCGAGGTTCGCCTTTGCGGAGGTCGAGGGCAAGGACGCGGATTCTAGGCCGCCCTGCAAACCGACTGGTGGGTGCTGACGGGCTCGAACCGCCGACCCGCGCCTTGTAAGGGCGCTGCTCTACCAACTGAGCTAAGCACCCGGATTCATGAACCCGGTGGAGGGTCGGGTCAGTTGACCGCGTCCTTGAGGGCCTTGCCTGGTTTGAACTTGGGCACCTTGGCGGACTTGATCTTGATGGTCGCGCCAGTGCGCGGATTGCGGCCGGAGCGTGCGGCGCGCTTGGTGATACTGAAGCTGCCGAAGCCAACGATGGACACGGAGCCGCTCTTCTTGAGCGTGGACTTCACACCACCGATCAGCGCCTCCAGAGCGCGGCCTGCAGCGGCCTTGGAAATGTCAGCCTGTTTGGCGATGTGCTCGATCAACTCGCACTTGTTCACGCTGGCAGCCCCCTCATGTCGTTGGGAACCCGCAGCCACTTCAGGTGCTCGCGCTTGGCGAAGATGTGGAGGGTCTGCGGAAGGAATCTGGACCCCATCATCGGTTGCAGCGTCTAGTCGCGCGAAGCACCGCGGCGCGTTGGAAGCAGCAGATGGGACCGGCATTCTATGCGTTGGTCCGCAGCCCGCGAGGCCGGGAAAAGTCCCGATACAAGTCGGTGTCGCAAGATTCGATTTGTGAGCCCAAACCTTGCTCAGCCGGCCTTGGCGCGGATTTCTGGGATGGCCTTGCGCAGGTAATACACCATCGACCAGATGGTCAGCACGACGGCGGCGAGGATCAGCCAAGTGCCCCACAGCCGCGTCGGAATCACACCGAACAGCGAGCCGTCGAACAGCAAAAAGGGGATGGCGACCATTTGCACAGTGGTCTTGAGCTTGCCCACCATGTGCACGGCGACGCTGCGGGAGGCGCCGATCTGGGCCATCCACTCACGCAGCGCCGAAATGGCGATCTCACGCCCCACGATCACCAGCGCCACAAAGGCGTTGACCCGACCGAGTTCCAGGAGGATCAGCAGCGATGAGCACACCAGGAATTTGTCAGCCACCGGATCCAGAAAGGCGCCGAAGGACGAGGTCTGGTTGAGCTTGCGCGCGAGGTAGCCGTCGAGCCAGTCCGTCAGTGCAACAACGACGAACAGCACCGTGGCCACGAGGTTCCGTTCGGCCTGACTGATCACGTCGAGATAGAACACGCCAACGATCAGTGGGATGGCCACGATCCGGGCCCAGGTGAGCAGAGTCGGCAGTGTCAGGAACATCCGGCGATTGTGCCGAAGGTGCACGCTTCTTGGGCTCAGTCCAGCGTGCGTGGTTTGAATCGCCGATCGTCGTCGAACAAAAACGTCTCGGTAAAGCGACGCGCCTCGTGCATGTGCCTCAAGTCGCCAAAGGGCGCGGCGCGCTTGACAGCATCGATGGCGAGTTGGATGGTGTCCTGCGCCTGGCTGGGGCGGCGAAGTACCTCGATGCGCCGGATATGGCCGTCGGGCAGCAGTTCGATCTCCAGCACCGGAATGGCAAGCAGCGGATCCGGCGGCTTGCCCAGGTAGACCTTGCCGGGATTGGCCGCGACCAGCCGCTGGGCCGCATGGCGGCGCAGTTCGGCGGCCGTCCTGATGATGGGCTGTACGCCGACGATGGTGGCATCAGGCTTCTTGGCAGGTGCGGCAGCGGGTGCGGGCGGCGGGGCTGGCCGTGCGCCAGGCTCCACGGGTGGGCTGGACGGTACGCTGCAGCTCGCCACGCTGACGATGCCAAGCCAGGTGCCGATGCGGCGCCACAGTCGCCGCGCGAGATGGGGGGGATGGGTCATCGCAAGGCTCGGTAGATTTCGTCGGCCAGTTCGCGCGAGATGCCTTTCACGCTGGCCAGGTCTTCGACACTGGCATCGGCAACACCGCGCACGCCGCCAAAACGTTGCAGCAACTGGGCGCGCTTCTTGGGGCCAACGCCTGGGATGTCTTCCAGGCGTGATCCTCCGACGCGCGCGCTGGCGCGCTTGGCGCGCATGCCGGTGATGGCAAAGCGGTGCGCCTCGTCGCGGATCTGGGCAATCAGCATCAGGGCCGCCGAATCGCGCCCCAGATAGACCTTCTCGCGCCCATCGGCAAAGACCAACTCTTCGAGCCCAACTTTGCGGCCCTCGCCCTTTTCCACGCCAGCGATGAGGGACAGATCGAGCCCAAGCTCCTCGAACACTTCGCGCGCCATCGAGACCTGGCCGCGACCGCCATCCACCAGCACCAGGTCGGGCAATCGAGGCTGATTGGGCCCGGTGCCCGCCTGGGCGGCTTCCGCCAGCTTGCTGTAGCGGCGCGTCAGCACCTGGCGCATCGCCGCGTAGTCATCACCGCCAGTGATGCCCTCGATGGTGTAGCGACGGTATTGGCTGCTTTGCATCTGGTGGCCTTCAAAGACCACACAGCTTGCCATCGTTGCCTCGCCAGCGGTGTGGCTGATGTCGAAACATTCGACACGAAACTTATCCAGCTCCGGCACGGGCATGTCCAAGGCATCCACCAAGGCGCGTGTGCGCGCTTGCTGTGAGCCCTCTTCGGACAGCAGGCGGGTCAGCGCAAGTTCTGCCCCGGTCATACACATATCCAGCCAGATGCGCCGCTGGCCACGCGGCTGAGCTTGCAGCGTCACGCGGCTGCCCGTCTGCACCGCCAGCGCATCGGCCAGCTCCTCATCCACCGGCTCGCTGATCACGATGAGCTGGGGCACCGGTGAGGCCAGGTAGTGTTGGGCGATAAAGGCCTCCAGCACCAGACGCTCGGGGCTGTGCACCGGTTCGTCGTCCAGGTGCAGCGCCGTGGCGTCGTCCACGTGCTTCGGGAAGAAAGCCCGGTCGCCCAGGTGGCGGCCGCCTCGCACCATGGCGAGGTTGACGCAGGCCCGGCCGCCCTTCACCTTGACGGCCAGGATGTCGACGTCGCGCTCGCGGCCCGTGGCCGAGCTCTCTTCCACCACCTGCTGCTGCAGCACGCGAGACAGCGACTGGATCTGGTTGCGCAATTCGGCCGCCAGCTCGTACTCGAAGCGGTCGGCGTGGGCCATCATCTGCGCTTGCAAGCCGGCCAACACCTCGTCGGTTTCACCGCGCAGGAAGCGCGCCGCATTGGCGACATTGGCGGCGTACTCGGGCGTCTGGCCGGTGGCCACGCAAGGCCCCGAGCAGCGCTTGATCTGGTGCAGCAGGCAGGGACGGCTGCGGTTGTTGAAGACGCTGTCCTCGCAGGTGCGGATGCGGAAGACCTTCTGCATCAGCTGGATGGCTTCCTTCACTGCCCAGCCACTGGGATAGGGGCCGAAATAGGTGTGCCGCTTGTCCACCGCGCCCCGGTAGTAGCTCATGCGCGGGTAGGCGTGGCCGCTGAACTTCAGATAGGGGTAACTCTTGTCGTCTCTGAAGAGGATGTTGAAGCGCGGGTTGAGCGTCTTGATGAGGTTGTTCTCAAGCAAGAGCGCTTCGGCCTCGGTGCGCACCACCGTCGTTTCGACCTTGGCAATGCGCGCCACCATCATGCCGATGCGCGTTCCGGCGTGGTTCTTCTGGAAGTAGCTGGAGACGCGGCGCTTCAGGTCCTTGGCCTTGCCGACGTAGAGCACCTGGCCTTGCGCATCGAAGTAACGGTAGACGCCCGGCAGGTGCGGCAGCGCCAACACCTCGGCCACGATGCGCTCGCGCTCCAGTCGGGCGGCCGCCTCCACCTCACGCACCCGCGCAGCCTCGGCCGCCTCGATCTGGGCACGCTCGGCCGCCCAGGCGGCCTGGGTGGCAGCGCCAAGTTCGGCATCTGGCTGGGGTGGGTCACTAGGCTCGGCCATGGGGCCGCATTGTGTCGCCGGACAATGTCAGCCCATGGCCGTAGCCCCTGCCTCCCTGCCCCAACACTGGGACATCTTCTGCCGCGTCATCGACAACCATGGCGACCTGGGTGTTTGCTGGCGCTTGTGCGGCGACTTGGCCGCGCGCGGTGTCCATGTGCGGCTTTGGGTGGACGACGCATCGGCACTCGCCTGGATGGCGCCCGAGGGTCATGCCGGCGTCGAGTTGCGCGCATGGCCCGCAGCGGCGGAGCTGCAAGGCGTCACGCCCGGCGAGGTCGTGGTCGAGGCCTTTGGCTGTGAGCTGCCGACCGAGTTCGTTGCCCGCATGGCGCAATTGGCGTCGTCGCCTCGCTGGATCAACCTTGAGTATTTGAGCGCGGAGGACTACGTCGAGCGCAGCCACGGCCTGCCGTCCCCGCAGTTCAGCGGCCCGGGGCGAGGGCTGATCAAACACTTCTTCTACCCCGGCTTCAGCGCCGGTACTGGCGGCCTGCTGCGGGAGATGGACCTGCAGGCGCGCCAAGCCGACTTCAATGCCGAGGCTTGGCTGGCAGGCCAGGGCCTGAGTCGCCGCCCGGGCGAGCGCCTCGTCAGCCTGTTCGGCTACCCGGGCGCGCCGGCCGAAGCGCTGACGCGCTTGCTCGCTGATCAACCGACCCTGCTGCTGGCCTGCCCTGGCGCGCTGCGCGACAAGCTGGTCCCTGGCCCTAACCTGCGCATCCACGCCCTGCCCTATCTGAGCCAATTCGACTACGACCACCTGCTCTGGGCCTGCGACTGGAACTTCGTGCGTGGCGAGGACTCGTTCGTGCGTGCGCAGTGGGCGGGCAAGCCCATGGTCTGGCACATCTACCCGCAGTCGGACGGCGCACATGCCGCCAAGCTGGAAGCCTTCATGGCACGAAGCCGCCTGCCCGCGCCACAGCAGGCGCTGTGGCGCGGCTGGAACGGGCTGGCGCCGCTGCCCGACAAGCTACCGTACTGCGGCGACCACGCCACCGGCTGGCGCGCTGCGCTGTTGGCTCAAGGCGACCTCGTCACTCAACTGGCCGGCTTTCTGGCCGCCCTCGGCTAGAATCAAGAGCTTTGCCGCGCCGGACCGATTTCCTTTGGATTGCTGGTGCGCCCTGTCAGGCCAGACGCAAGCTCGGGCCCGACCTCAACCTGACCGCAAACCCATGAAGATCGCTCAAGAAATCCGCGCCGGCAACGTCATCATGCACGGCAAGGACCCGATGGTTGTCCTGAAGACCGAATACAGCCGTGGTGGCCGCAATGCCGCCACCGTGCGCATGAAGCTCAAGAGCCTGCTGAACAACAGCGGCACCGAAGTCGTCTTCAAGGCCGACGACAAGATGGACCAGATCATCCTGGACAAGAAGGAGTGCACCTACTCCTACTTCGCCGACCCGATGTATGTGTTCATGGACGCCGAGTACAACCAGTACGAAGTCGAAGCCGAGAACATGGGCGACGCCCTGTCCTACCTCGAAGACGCGATGCCTGTGGAAGTGACCTTCTACGACGGCAAGGCCATCTCGGTCGAACTGCCGACCAGCCTGGTGCGCGAAATCACCTGGACCGAACCCGCCGTCAAGGGCGACACCTCGGGCAAGGTGCTCAAGCCCGCCAAGATCTCGACCGGCTTTGAAATCCCGGTGCCGATCTTCGTGGCCCAGGGCGACAAGATCGAAATCGACACTCGCACGCACGAGTACCGCAAGCGCGTCTGAGCACAAATCGCTCCAGCGCTAAGGCGCCTGTCCTCTCACGAGGCAGGCGCTTTGTTCATTCCGCGTCGGATTCTTCCGGCGCTTCGTCGATCAGGCGGTCGAAGTCCTGCACCTTGTCGCCCACACGCGGGATCAGCGGCTTGTCCAGCGGGCGGTGGATGCGGCCATGCAGGCGCGCCAGTCGGTCAGAGTGCTCGATGGCACGCATCACCTGCTCGGGCTTGAGCAGCATGGCGAAGGGGTCGGTCAGTGCGGCAAACGAGGTGTTCATGAGGGGCTCCACGAGGGGGTGACGATGGGGTCACTCTAGGGACGCCCCCGCGTGCTGCCCAGTCGGCCAGCTTCGGGACCGCGTGTAGGAAAAAGCCTTACATGGCGGACTGGACGGGCTTCAGCGCACCTGGCTCGCCAATCGGTCCAGTTCGACCGCATCGCGATCGCGGCCGCTCTGGCGGGCGAAGTCTGCGGCCGTGAGGCCGAGTTCGTTCTTGAGCCGTGCGTCGGCGCCCGCCTTCAGCAACTGGGGCGTGATCTCGCTGCTGCCGTAGCGGGCCGACATCATCAGCGGCGTGGTGCCATTGGGCGAGCGCGCATTGACCTCGGCGCCCTGCGTCAGCAGAAAGGCCGTCACGCCGCCATCCGGCCCCGATGCCGCGTAGTGCAGCGGCGACCAACCCGGCCGATTCACCGCCGCGCCGCGCTTGACCAGCGCTCGCGCAGCGACCAGGTTGCCCCGGATGGCGGCCAGCATCAGCGGCGTTTCGCCACTGGCGTTGGCGAGATTTGGGTCCAGCTGCGGTGAGGCCAGCAGGGCCTCCACGGCCGCGCTGGCCCCTTCGCTCAGCGCGGTAAAGATCGCAGTGCGGCCCCGTCCGTCAGGCAGATTGGGGTCGAGCCCCGTGGTCAACAGGCGCGCGATGCTGCGCGGGTCATTGAATTCGGCGGCGAGCACCAGGTCGTCGATGGGGGCGGCTTGCGCCCCGGTGGCGCCGAGGGCCAGCAAGCCCGCGGCCAGGCAATGGCGCCACCGCAGCATGCTCAGTGCCCTCCCGGGGCCGGCAGCTTGAAGAGCCTTCTCGTGTTGGCCGTGGTCTGCGCCGCCAGTTCGTCGACGCTGCCGCCCAGCGCCTCGGCCAGGGCCTTGGCCACGTGCGGCACCAGGGCCGGGGTGTTCAGCTTGCCCCGGAACGGCACGGGCGCCAGGTAGGGGCTGTCGGTCTCGATCAGGATGCGATCGGGCGGCAGTGCCTTGGCGAGATCACGCAGGTCCTGCGCGTTCTTGAAGCTGACGATGCCAGAGAACGAGATGTAGTAGCCGCGCTCGATTGCGGCGCGCGCCACGTCGGCGCTTTCGGTGAAGCAATGGAACACACCGCCCGCCTGCTCACCGCCTGCTTCGTCGAGCACGCGCAAGGTGTCGGCGCTGCTGGAGCGGGTGTGGATCACCAGCGGCTTGCCGACCGCACGCGCGGCGCGGATGTGGGTGCGGAAGCGCTCACGCTGCCACTCCATGTCGGCCAGGCTGCGGCCGTTGAGCCGGTAATAGTCGAGCCCCGTTTCACCAATGGCGACGACACGCGGCAACTGGGCCTTCTCGATCAGCTCTTCGAGGCTGGGCTCGCGCAAGCCTTCGGTGTCGGGGTGCACGCCGACCGTGGACCAGAGCTGGGCATGCCCCGTCGCCAAGCCGTGCACGGCCGGGAACTCTTCCATGGTGGTGCAGATGCAGATGGCCTCATCGACCTGCGCCTGGCGCATGGCGGCCAGGATGTCGGGCAACTGCTGCGCCAGCTCAGGGAAGCTGAGGTGGCAATGCGAATCGATGAACATCAGAGTGTCTGCGTCGGCTTGGATGACGACACGGACGTCCCGAGCAGTTCCTCGATCTTGATCTTGATGATGCGGGTCTTCTCGTCGCCGGGGAAGCGCACGCCCACGCCCTGAGTGCGCCCGCCGGAGGCATTGGCGGGGGTGATCCAGGCCACCTTGCCGGCCACGGGGTAGCGCTGGGTGTCTTCGGGCAGGGCCAGCAGCAGGTAGATGTCTTCGCCGAGCTTGTAGTCGCGCGTGGTGGGCACAAAGAGCCCGCCTTCGGTGAAGGCCGAGATGTAGGCCGCGTAGAGCGCGCTCTTCTCGCGGAACACCAGCTGGATCACGCTCGGACGCGCACCGCCGGTGGCAGGCGGGTTGGCCACGGTGCCGGACACCGAGGTCGGGAACTGGGTCAGAGGACCGGACTTGGAGTTCGCTTCGGAGGCCATGGGGCGAGTGTAGCCAGCAGGACTCAGCGAGCCTGGGTCAGCGCGGCCTGCCCCGCCGTGACAAGACTCTCGATCAGCAGCCCGGCGTTGAGCGGATGCTCGGCGTGACGGGCCGCGCGGCGCAATTGCTGCTCCCAGGCCAGCAGGGGCTGGACGCGGCTGCAGGCCGGCAACGCAGCGGTGTCGAAGTACTGCCCGGGCTGGCCGTGGCTGCGCCGCAGCAGGTCGTGACAGAGCCGCTGGAGCGCGTCGATGGCGCGCGGGGGCGCCCAGTCGGCCAGCGCAGCGGCCTCGCCGCGCGCCACGCGCTTGGGCAGGCTGGACCAGGCCTGGGCACGCAGGCCGGCCTCGTGCCATTCGCGCGCCAGTTGCGGGCGGCCCCCGGCGGCCTTGAGCAGCGCGGGCTCGACGCCCTCGCCTGCCAGCCAGGCTTCAGCCGCGTCGGCCGGTGGCAAGGGCAGGCTCAGGCTCTGGCAGCGCGAGCGGATGGTGGGCAGCAAGCCGGCGGGGTCGTGCGTGGCCAGCGCAAATCGCAGCACGCCGGAGGGCTCTTCCAGCGTCTTGAGCAGGGCATTCGCCGCGACGGCGTTCAGCGCCTCGGCCGGGAAGATGACGACCACCTTGGCGCGCCCCCGGGCCGAGGTGGCCTGGGCGAAGCCGAGGAGCTGGCGCACCGCGTCCACCTTGATCTCACGGCTGGGCTTGGCCTTGCCGGTTTTGTGCTCGACGGCTTCTTCGGCGGGCAGGCCCAGCGCCTCACGGCAGGCCGCGTCCAGCGCTTCGGGCAAAAGCAGCTGAAAGTCCGGGTGCGTGCCAGCGGCAAACAGTCGGCAACTGGCGCACTCTCCGCAGCCGGGCTGGCGTTGGTGGACGGCGGCCGGGCTTTCACACAACCAACTGCGCGCCAGCAGCATGGCCAGCTCCAGCTGCCCCACGCCCGCAGGCCCCTGCACCAGCAAGGCGTGCGAATGCGATCGCTGCAGCGCATCACGCAGCGGCGCTTCAAGCCAGGGCAACAGCGCCTTCATGCCGGGTAGCGCCGCTCAAGCACGGCCAGCACCTGCTGCCAGACGGCCTCGACGCTGAGGCTGGCGTCGAGTCGCTCGATGCGCGCCGGGTTCGCCGCTGCGCGGCGCGCAAAGGCCTCACGGGCGCGCTCGAAGAAGGCCAGCTCCTGGGTCTCGATGCGGTCGCCTGTCTCGCCAGCCTGTTGCTCGCGCCCGGCGCGGCGTGCGGCGGCCTGTGCGGCGGGCAGGTCGAACCACAGCGTCAGCTCGGGCTCGACCCAGCCGTCTGGCGTGCGCTGGGCCCAATCGGCCAGGGCGCTCAGCTGCGGCTCCGGGATGCCCCGGCCCCCGCCCTGATAGGCAAAGCTGGAGTCGGTGAAGCGGTCGCACAGCACGGTCTTGCCCTGCGCCAGGGCCGGCTGGATGCGGTGGACGATGTGGTCGCGCCGGCCGGCAAACATCAGCAGCACCTCGGTCATCGCGTCCATGGGCTGGCTCAGCACCAGGCCGCGCAGGGTCTCGGCCAGCGGCGTGCCACCGGGCTCGCGTGTCAGCTCGACGGTGGCGCCGCGCTGCTCAAACCACGCAGCCACGGCCGCGATGTGGGTGGATTTGCCGGCACCGTCGATGCCTTCGAAGCTGATGAATCTCGAACTCATGCAGGGGCGCGCTCAGCGTCCACGTTGGAATTTGTTGACGGCGCGATTGTGTGCGCCCAGGTCGTCACTGAATTCGCTGCTGCCATCACCGCGCGCCACGAAGTACAGAGCCTTGGTGCTGGCCGGGTGCAGGGCAGCCTGCAGCGAGGCCACACCCGGCATGGCGATGGGCGTGGGCGGCAAGCCGCTGCGGGTGTAGGTGTTGTAGGGCGTGTCAGCCAGCAGGTCGCGCTTGCGCAGATTGCCATCAAACGCCTCGCCCAGGCCGTAGATCACCGTGGGGTCGGTCTGGAGCAGCATGCCCGCGCGCAGGCGGTTGATGAAGACGGCGGCAACCTTGCTGCGATCGGCCGAGGTGCCGGTTTCCTTCTCGACGATGGAGGCCAGGATCAAGGCATCTTCGGGGCTGCGCAGCGGCAGATCGGGCGCGCGTTGCAGCCAGGCCGTGGCGAGCTTGTCGTCCATGTGGGCCAAGGCGCGGCGCAGCACCGTGCGGTCGCTCACGCCTCGGCTGTAGGCATAGGTGTCGGGGAAGAAGCGCCCTTCAGGCGCCAGCCCCGGCCTGCCCAAGGCGGCCATCAGGTCGGCGTCGCTGAGGCCGGCCAAAGTTTGCTTGAGGTGCGGCGCGGCGGCCAGCGCGGCCTTCACCTGGCGCCAGTTCCAGCCTTCGATCAGGCGCAGCGTCTCCAGCACCTGCTCGCCGCGCACCATCTTGTCGAGCAGGCCGCGTGGGTTGATGCCGGCCTGGATCTCGTAGCTGCCGGCCCGGATGGCCTTGGCCCGCCCCGACCACTTGAACCACTGGTAGAGCAGGCGGGCGTCGGTCTGAACGCCGGCCGCCACCCAGGCACGCGCCACCTCGGCCGGTGGCGTGCCCGGCTCGATGTTCAGCTCCACGGTGGCCGTGCCCAGGGGCAGCGGGCGGTCCAGCCACCACCAGACGGATCCGGCCAGGCCACCGGCCAGCAAAACAAGCGCGAGCAAAGCCCGCAACAACCACTTCATGCCCCCATCCCGGGTGAGCTCTCCAAGGGGCTGATGATAATTTCGGCCATGACTGCTCCTGCCCACGCATTGCCCCTGACTGACTGGGGCGTGATCCGCGCCAGCGGCGCTGATGCCGCCACCTTCCTCCACAGCCAATTGACGCAGGACTTCAGCCTGCTGGACCGACAACATGCCAGGCTGGCCGGCTATTGCACCGCCAAGGGCCGCCTGCTGGCCACGATGGTGGGCTGGAAGGCCAGTGACGACGAACTGCTGCTGGCCCTGCCCCTGGAGTTGCTGCCGGCCACGCTGAAGCGCCTGTCGATGTTTGTGCTGCGCGCCAAATGCAAGCTGAGCGATGCCAGCCAGGACCTGGCGGTGTGGGGTCTGCTGGGCACACCCCCGGCCGAGGCGTGGACGCTGCAGCCGGCAGGCACTGCGGTGCAGATCGCCTTGCCGGCCGCACCGGGCCAGGGCCGTTCGCTCTGGGTGCAGCCGAGCGCCGAGGCCGCGCCGGATCTTCCGCGCGCCACGCCGGCCGACTGGGCCTGGGCCGAACTTGAATCAGGCATCGCTTGGGTGCGCGGTGCAACGGTCGAAGCCTTTGTGCCCCAGATGATCAATCTGGAACTGGTGGGCGGCGTGAGCTTCAAAAAGGGCTGCTACCCCGGCCAGGAAGTGGTGGCCCGCAGCCAGTACCGTGGCACCCTCAAGCGCCGCTTGCAGCTCTTCGAGACCGATGCCGATGTAGCGGTCGGCGACGGCCTC
The DNA here is from genome assembly GCA_937871895.1 of uncultured Roseateles sp. Lineage (GTDB taxonomy): Bacteria > Pseudomonadota > Gammaproteobacteria > Burkholderiales > Burkholderiaceae_C > Pelomonas. The sequence continues at coordinate 13,502 of CALMQC010000314.1, forward strand.
TTCACCGCCGCCGACCCTGAGCAGCCTGCGGGCCTGGTGGCCGGCGTGGCGCGCCGAGACGGCGTCAGCCTGGTGGCCGCCGAGGTCAAGCTCGCAGCGCTGGAGGCGGGAGCTATGCACCTGCGCGCAGCCGATGGGCCAGCGCTGACGCTGAGGCCCCTGCCCTACGAGATCCCGGCGCAGGACTAAAACCGTTCGGGCCATGGCGCTGTACGTCTACTACCGGGTCCCGGAGGCCGACGCCGCTGAAGCGCTGGCTGCCTTCCGCGCCGCGCGCGGCGCGTCTGATGAGCCGCGATTGATGCGCCGCCCTGATGCCACCCAGGGCTTGCAAACCTGGATGGAGGTGTACGACAGCGCTGCCGGCGAGGCCGAGGCGCGCATCGCCGCTGCCATGGCTGTCTGGGTCAGTGGTGAGCGCCATCGGGAGCACTTTGTGCCACTGGCCTGAGGCTCAGGTAGGCTGCACGCCCTGCTTCCTGGGGTTACCCCGCTGGGCGTTTGGCGAGGTGGCACAGTAGGATAGCGCTGTCCAATTCCATGCCGACGCCATCGGCGGGCGTGGACTTTTCCTTTGACCCATGGCTGCTACCCGTCAACGGGCGGCAGCCCTTGCATTTGCTGGTTTCTGTTCATGACTCACTCCACTCCCGCCTTGGTTTTCATGGGAGTCGCCGGTTGCGGCAAATCCACTGTGGCCACCGCCGTGGCGTCAGCCCTGGGGCGCGACTGGATCGAAGGTGACCACTTCCACAGCGATGCGAGCCGCCAGAAGATGGCGCAGGGCCAGCCGCTGACCGATGCCGACCGGGCTGGGTGGCTGGCCGCGCTGGCCGACAAACTGGCCAGCGAGCCCGGTGTGATGCTGACCTGCTCGGCGCTCAAGCGCAGCTACCGTGACCAACTGCGGCAGGCGGCGCCGGACCTGCGTTTTGTCTTCCTCGACCTCGACAAGAGCGAGGCACGCCGCCGCATCGAGCTGCGCGGCGGCCATTTCTTCCCGGCCCACCTGATCGACAGCCAGTTCAACACCCTGGAGTCGCCCGTGGGTGAAGCCGGCGTGCTGCGTGTCGATGCGACCCGCCCCCTGCCTGAGCTGCAAGCTCAGATCTGCCACTGGCTCCTCCAACCGCTCACGCCATGACGCACCCACCGCTCAAAAAACGCGAGATCGTCGGCTACGGCCTGGGCGACATGGGGTTCAACTTCTACTGGACCAACATCTCGACCTTCCTGCTGATCTTCTACACAGATGTGTTCGGCATCAGCGCGGCGGCGGCGGCGTCGATGCTCTTCATCGTGAAGATCTTCAACGCCTTCACCGACCCCATGATCGGCGCCTACGCCGACCGCATGCAGACACGATGGGGCAAGTTCCGGCCCTTCCTGCTCTTCGTGCCGGTGCCGATGGCCATCCTCGGCGTGCTCACGTATTCGACGCCCGACCTCGGGCCGACGGGCAAGTTCATCTGGGCCACGGTGACCTATCTGCTCCTGATGACGGTCTACACCGGCGCCAACCTGCCCTACAGCGCACTGTCCGGCGTGATCACCGGCGATGCGCGTGAACGCAATGCCATCAATGCGTCGCGCTTTTTCTGCGGCTTTGCAGGGGGCACCTTGGTCACCTACCTGTCGCCCAAGCTTGTGGTCGCACTGGGCGGCTCCGACCCTGCGCTGGGCTGGACCCTGACCATGGTGTGCTGGGGCATCGCGGCGGCGCTGATCTTCGGCTTCACTTTTAGCGTGACGCATGAGCGCGTCAAGCCGGTTCAGGCCGCGCCGGCCACGGTCCGGCAAGACCTGGCCGACCTGCGCAACAACCTGCCCTGGATCCTGCTGTTCGTGCTGGCCTTGATCATCATGCTCAGCATCACGATGCGCATGACCAGCGCGGCCTACTACTTCAAGTACGTGGTCAACCGCCCCGAGCTGCTGGCCACCTTCATGCCCGCCTATCTGCTGGCTGCTGCGGCGGGCACGGCCTGCACGCCGCTGCTCACCCGCGTCTTTGACAAGCGCAAGCTGATGATCGGTCTGATGCTGATCTCCACGGTGCTGTCGGCCGCCTTCCTGTTCGTGCCCAGCGACAACATCGTGGCGATGTACGTGCTGCAGATCCTGCTGGGCCTGGCGCTCGGCCCCAAGTCGCCGCTGAACTTCTCAATGCTGGCCGATTCGGCCGACTTCAACGAGTGGCGCAATGGCCGCCGCGCCACGGGCATGACCTTCGCCGCCAGCTCCTTCGCCCAGAAGCTGGGCACCGCTGGTGCGGTGGCCGTGATCGGCGCCCTTTTCTCCTGGCTCGGCTACGTGCCCAACGCCGTGCAGTCGGCCGAATCACAGGCGGGCATCGTGTGGCTGATGTCGGTGATCCCGGCCATCTTCACGCTGCTGGCGGCGGTGATCATGATCTTCTACACCCTCGACAACCCCACCATGGCACGCATCCAGTCCGATCTGGCCGCGCGCAAGGCCGCCACAACTTCTGCCTGAGAACACCATGCTGCTCGGTCCCATCGACGGCGGTGAACGCTACGAGCTCACCAGCCCCACTGCCCTGCCCCTGGCTGGCGGCTTCCTCTGGAACCGCCGCATGATGATCCAGATGACCTGCCGGGGCTATGCCACCGCGCAGTTCATGCAGCCGGAGCCGGCCAAGTACGCGCACGCCCCCAATCTGGAGGCCAAGACCTTCATGCAGCCGGAGCAGGCCTACTACGCCCACCACCCCGGCCGCTTCGTCTACCTGCGCGACGACGACACCGGCGAGCTGTTCTCGACACCCTACGAGCCGGTGCGCGCCAAGGTCGATGGCTTTCGCTTCATCGCCGGCCGGCATGAGCTCTCCTGGGACGTGGAGCACCTCGGCCTGCGCGTCGAGATGCAGCTGATGCTGCCGACCGACGATGTGGTCGAACTCTGGAGCGTGCGCGTCACCAACCGCTCCGGCCGGCCGCGCCAGGTCAGCGTGGTGCCCTACTTCCCGTTTGGCTATATGTCGTGGATGAACCAGTCGGCCGAGTACCGGGTCGACCTGGGCGGCGTCGTCGCCAGCAGCATCACGCCCTATCAAAAGGTTGCCGACTACTTCAAGAACCAGCACCTCAAGGACAAGACCTACTTCCTGTGCGAGCGTGCACCGGATGCCTGGGAAGCTGCGCAAGCCGCGTTCGAAGGCGAAGGGGGCCTGCACGCCCCGAGCAGTCTGGCCGCGCCCTTGCTGGCCAATGGCGATGCCCGCTACGAGACGCCGGCCGCCGCCGTGCAGTACCGGCTGACACTCGGCGCTGCGCAAAGCGAGACCTTGCGCTTCCTCTTCGGCCCCGCGCTGGACGATGCCGAGATCGCCCAGGTCCGCGCCACCTACCTGAGCGAGGCCGGCTTCGAACGCACGCGGGCCGCCTACGCGGCCTATGTGGACAGCGGGCGCGGCTGCATCCAGATCGAGACGCCCGACGCGGCGTTCGACAACTTCATCAACCACTGGCTGCCGCGCCAGGTTTTCTATCACGGCGACGTGAATCGCCTGTCCACCGACCCGCAGACGCGCAACTACCTGCAGGACAACCTCGGCATGGCCTATATCGCCCCCGAGGTCACACGCAAGGCGCTGCTGCACGCGCTCGGCCAGCAGGCCGCCACCGGCGCCATGCCAGACGGCATCCTGCTCGTGGAAGGCGCCGAGTTGAAGTACATCAACCAGGTGCCGCACACCGACCACTGCGTGTGGCTGCCGGTCTGCCTGCAGGGCTACCTGGACGAGACGGGCGACTACGCGCTGCTCGACGTGATGGTCACCGACACCAGCGGCGCTGTGCTGAGCGTGGCCGAGCGCCTGGAGCGCGCCATGGGCTGGCTCTACCAGGACCGCGATGCACGGGGCCTGTCCTTCATCGCCCAGGGTGACTGGTGCGACCCGATGAACATGGTGGGCTACAAGGGCAAGGGCGTGTCCGGCTGGCTGACCGTGGCGGCCGCTTACGCCATGCTGCTGTGGGCCGGCATTGCCGAAGCCGCCGGGCGCCATGAAGCCGCCACACGCTGGCGCGCTTGCAGTGCGCAGCTCAATGCGGCGGCCAACCGGCATCTGTGGGACGGAGCCTGGTTCGCGCGTGGCATCACGGACAACAACGTGCCCTTCGGCATCCAGTCAGATCTTGAGGGCCGCATCTACCTGAACCCGCAGTCCTGGGCCATGCTCAGTGGCGCGGCGAGCCCCGTGCAACGCGCCAGCATGCTGCAGGAGATCGAGTCGCAGCTGGAAACGCCGCATGGCGTGGCGATGTTCAACCCGCCCTACTCGCGCATGCGCGACGACGTCGGCCGCGTCACGCAAAAGCACCCGGGTTCGGCCGAGAACGGCGCCGTTTACAACCATGCGGCCAGCTTCTACATCTTTGCGCTGTACGAAACGGGCGAAAGCGACCGCGCCTACAAGCTGCTGCGTCAGATGATTCCCGGCCCCGACGAGGCCGATGTGCTGCAACGTGGCCAGATGCCTGTCTTCATCCCCAACTACTACCGAGGCGCGCACAAGGAGTACCCGCGCACCGCCGGACGCTCCAGCCAGCTCTTCAACACCGGCACGGCCGCCTGGGCTTACCGCTGCGTGATCGAGGGCCTGTGCGGCCTGCGCGGCTGCCGAGAAGGCCTGCGCATCGAGCCCCAACTGCCGGACAACTGGCCAGCGCTGCGCGCGGTGCGGCAGTTCCGCGGTGCGCGTGTCGAGCTGCAAGTGCGGCGCACCGGCGTGCCGCAGCGCTTGGTCCGCGTCGATGGCGTCTTGCAGGCGCAGCCCGTGTTGACCGGCCCGGTGGCGGGCCGCGTCTACAAGGTCGAGGTCGAACTGCCCTGACCGGCGCTCCGGACGCTCAAGCGCTCTGGCGCTTGACGATCTGGAAGCCGAGGTCGAGGCGGCGCTTCTCCACCTCACGGCCGCGAATCAGGTCGATGATCATCTGCCCGGCCTGCTCACCGATCTCGCGGCGCGGTGTGGCCACGGTGGTGAGCGGCGGCAACATCTGTTCACTGCCGGGCAGGTCATTGAAGCCGGCAATCGAGACGCGCTCCGGCACCTTGAGCCCCAAGCGCAATGCCGTCAGGAGCGCACCCTGGGCCAGGTCGTCGTTGCAAAAGAAGATGGCGTCGGTGTCGGGTGCCTCGCGCAGCACACGCTCTAGCATGCGCCCCCCCAGCGAGATCGACGAGGGCTCCGAGCTCTGGTACCAGCGGATGTGCTCGGCCAGGCCGTAGTGCCGCATCGCTGCGTCGTAGCCCTCTCCTCGCTGCACGGCACGGCGGTCCAACTGCGCGGCCACGTAGACCACGCGCTTGCGCCCCAGTTCCACCAGATGCCGCGTGATGGCGGCGCCCGCCTCTTGCTGCGAGAAGCCCACGCTGTAGTCGTCTTCGTGCTGAGCCAGCTCCATCACGTGCACGCAGGGCACGCCGCTGCCGGCGATCAGGGCCGTGGCGCCGGGCGTGCGGTCCAAGCCCGTGATGATCAGACCCGCCGGGCGATGCGCCAACATGCTGCGCAGCACCGCCTCTTCTTCGGCCGGGTCGTAGTGGGTGACGCCGATCAGCGTCTGGTAGCCAGCCTGGACCAAAGTGCGCTGCAGCGCATCCATCAGCTCCACAAACACCGTGTTGCTGAAATTGGGGATCAGCACCGCCACATGCGTGCTGCGGCTGGAAGCCAGCGCACGTGCCGCCGGGTCTGGCACATAACCCAGGGTGTCGGCGGCTTTGCGCACCCGCTCCACCAAGTCGGCCCCCACGGCGCGCTCTCCGCGTAGAGCCCGCGACACGGTGATGGGGCTGACGCCCGCATGCTGCGCCACGTCAGCCAAGGTCACGCGGCCCGTGGCGCGGTTACGTTTGACGACGACTGGGGCGGACGGTTTACGGCTGGG
>CALMQC010000315.1 GCA_937871895.1 uncultured Roseateles sp.
TTCTGGGAAACGGAAGCCGCATGAAAGCTTTGGACAAGGTAGCGGCCTTCCTGGGATTCGAGCGAAAGGCCGATCCGCTGGAGATCTGGGCCGAGATGTTGCGGGCCAGCGTGAAGTCCAAGGCGGGCCAGCAGGTCACCCTCGACAACGCGCTGCGAGTGGCCACGTTGTTCGCGTGCCTGCGGGTGCTCTCCGAGGGCGTGGCGCAGGTGCCGTTCAAGCTGATGCAGGACACCAAGGGCACGAAGCTGCCCGCGCGCGATCACCTGCTCTATGACCTGCTGACCGCGAAGCCGAACGACTGGCAGACCAGTTTCGAGTTCCGCGAGCAGCTTGTGATCCACGCTGCCATGGGCAACGCCTACGCGTGGAAGAACACGGTGCGCGGCCGCGTGGTGGAGCTGATCCTGCTCGACCCAGGACGGATGGCGCCGGAGCAGCGCGACGAGTTCGGCCAGCCGAGCTACAAGTACACGCTGCGCGACGGCAAGGTGCTGATGTTCGCGGCCGACCAGATCTGGCACATTCGCGGGCCCAGTTGGAACGGGTACTCCGGTCTGCCCATGCTGCAGATCGCGCGTGAGGCGCTCGGCCTGGCCATGGCGACGGAAGAGTCGCATGCCAAGTTGCACGAAAAGGGCGTGCGACCGTCCGGCACCTACACAGTGGACAGCAACCTGAACCCGACCCAGTACAAGCAGCTGAAGGCCTGGATCACGGCCGAGCTCGCCGGAGCGGACAACGTCGGTGTACCGATGATCCTTGACCGGGGCGCGAAGTGGCTATCGGTGGCCATGACCGGCGTCGATGCTCAGCACTTGGAGACACGGCGCTACCAGATCGAGGAGGTCTGCCGCTTCATGCGCGTGTCGCCCATCATGGTCGGCTACAGCGACAAGGCCACCACCTACGCCAGTGCAGAGCAGATGTTCCTGGCGCACGTGGTGCACACCTTGAGCCCCTGGTACGCGCGGATCGAGCAGTCCGCGGACCGCAACCTGCTGACGGACCGCGAACGTGCGCAGGGCCTGTACTTCAACTTCAACGCGAACGGGCTGATGCGCGGCGCGGCGAAGGACCGGGCCGAGTACTACGCCCGGGCTCTGGGCTCCGGCGGGCACCCGGGCTGGATGACGCCCGACGAGGTGCGCGCGCTCGAGGACATGAACCCGCGCGGCGGCGCGGCCGACAACCTGCCGCCAGGCACGAGCGCATCAGCCCCCGCCCCCGAACCGCAACCCGCCTAGAGGCGACTATGACGACCAAGACCCTGGACTTTGCCTACGACCTGAAAGCGAACGGCGACACCGGGACGTTCACCGGCTACGGCTCCGTGTTCAACGTGACCGACCGCGGCGGCGACATCGTCGCCCCCGGCGCCTTCACCGAGACACTGGCCGCCGCCAAGACCGCTGGCCGGCTGCCGTCGCTGCTTTGGCAGCACCGCCAGGCCGAGCCGATCGGCATCTACACCTCGATGGAGGAGGACGCCATCGGCTTGCGTGTGGAGGGCAAGCTCGCACTCAAGACAGCACGCGGCGCAGAGGCCTACGAGCTGATGAAGATGGGCGCAATCAGCGGCCTGTCGATCGGCTACCGGGTGCGCGACGACAGCTGGGACCGTGTCACCGGCGTGCGCACCATCAAGAAGGCGGACCTGATCGAGCTGTCGCTCGTCACGCTGCCCATGAATGACGCGGCTCGCGTCGCCTCGGTGAAGGCCATCGAGGAATACGAGACCCTGTCCGACATTGAGCGCCACCTGCGCGATGTCGGCGGTTTCACGCGCACGGAGGCGGTCGCCATCGTCTCGCGCGTTAAGAGCATCGCCGCCGGCCTGGGAGATCAGGGCGGAGGCAAGGGCGGGCCGAGTGATTCGGTGGCCAGCGTTGACCCTGCGCGCCTAGCGCGGGCCATCTCCATTCTGACCCATAGAAAGGAAACACAATGACCGATCCCAACAAGATGATCGAAGACCTGGGCCGCGCCTGGGAGCAGTTCAAGTCCGCCAACGATGACCTGCTGAAAGCGAAAGCTGACGGAAAGGCCGTTGGCGACCTCACCGCCCAAGTGGAGAAGCTGTCCAAGGAACTGGACAAGTTCGCCGACATGAAGGCCGCGCTGGATGACCTGGAGAAGAAGGCCAACCGCCCGCGTACCGAACTCGAAGCGAAGGCCGAGCAGGACCTCGCCGCCGAGGTCAAGAGCTTCAACATCGCTCTGCGCACCGAAGCGCAGGCCAAGGGCAAGCCCTTTGGCGGCGACTTCTCTGTCGAGCAGTACCGCGAGTACAAGTCCGCCTTCTTCAAGGCCGTGGCTCTGGGCACGCCCATCGCCGCCATGAGCGCCGAGGAGCAGAAGGCCCTGTCCGCTGGTTCCGACCCGGACGGCGGCTACCTGCTGCCCGCCTCGACCATGGGCCGCGTGGTAAGCAAGCTGTACGAGCAGTCGATCATGCGGCAGATCGCGTCCGTGCAGGTCATCAGCACGAACGACATCGAGGGCCTGATCGACAACAACGAGGCTGACGCCGGCTGGGTGTCTGAGCTGGGCACGCGCAGCGACAGCAACACGCCGCAGCTGGGCAAGTGGCGCATCGAGGCGTTCGAGATGTACGCGATGCCCAAGGCCTCGCAGCGCATCCTCGACGACGCCGCGACCGACGTGGAAGCCTGGCTGGCTGCCAAGATTGCCGACAAGTTCGCCCGCGTCGAAGGCACGGCGTTCTGGCAGGGCACCGGCGCTGGCCAGCCCATGGGCCTGGCGTCCTACAGCACTGCGGCCACGGCCGACTCGTCGCGTGCCTGGGGCGTGTTCGAGCACGTCAAGACCGGCACGAACGGCGCCTTCAACGCCACCACCAAGTTGGACGTGATCCAGGACCTGCAAGGCGCTCTGAAGGATGCGTACCTGCGCAACGCCCAGTGGGTCATGCGTCGCGAGGTGCGTACCGCCGCGCGCAAGCTGAAGGAAGCCACGAACGACCGCTACCTGTGGGAGCCGGGTCTGCAGGTCGGCCAGCCGGAGCGCCTGAACGGCTACCCGGTGCGCATCGACCAGTACATGCCGGCGGTGGCCACCGACTCGCTGTCCCTGGCGTTCGGTGACTTCGCCCAGGCGTACCAGATCGTCGACCGCATGGGCATCCGCACCCTGCGCGACCCGTTCACCGCCAAGCCCTACGTGGTGTTCTACAGCACCAAGCGCACCGGCGGCGGCGCCCTGAACTTCGAGGCGATCAAGTTCGCCAAGTTCGCGGCCTGATGGCCAAGCCCCGGGCTGCATGCCCGGGGCACCAGTCAACGAACACCGAAAGGAACCGACCATGAAAGACCTGATGAACTGCATCAATGTGAAGCGGGTGCTGTCGCCCGTTTCCGTTGCCGACAACACTGCGCAGGTGGGCCAGGTGATCGACGGGCAGAACGCCGCATCCCTGACCTACATCATCGCCACTGGCTCGCTCGGCGATGCCGGCGCCGAGTTCACCGCGCTGCTGGAAGAGTGCGACACCAGCGGCGGGACCTACACCGCCGTGGCCGACGCCGACCTGCTGGGCACCGAAGCGCTCGCGTCGTTCATCCAGAGCGACGACGACAAGTGCTTCAAGCTGGGCTACATCGGCAAGAAGCGCTACACCCGCCTGACCATCACGCCGACGAACAACGCCACCGCGGCGCTGATCGCTGCCGTGGCGATCCTGCAGCCGGGGCTGCTGCCCGCAGCCAACCCGCCCGCCTGACCCCAGGCGACTGCGTGAAAGGCCCTCCGCGGAGGGCCTTTTGCATAGGTAGCGCACCACCATGGGCATCAATGTCATCACCCCGCCGACGATCACCAGCGTGATCTCCGACGCCGATCTGCGCACGCATCTGCGCATCATCGCCGGCGAAGAGGAACTGATGGCGGTGTACCGCCTCGCGGCGCACCGCGCGGCTGAGCACTACACGGGCTACGCCATCGGCGCCCAGGTCCTGGAGCTGGCTCTGGACGCCTTCCCGGAGGACGAGATCCAGCTCCCCGGTGGAAAGGTGACCTCGATCACTTCCATCACCTACAAGGACACGGCCGGCGCCAACCAGACCCTGCCCGGCACCGACTACGTGCTGGACGACTACAGCTCCCCGCCGCGCGTCGTGCCAGCCGTCGACGTGACCTGGCCGACTTCGACGCAAGACGTCGCCAACGCTGTGAGGGTGCGGTACGCGGCTGGCGACGTCCCCGATGCGGCCAAGGCTGCCATCCTGTTGGCCACCGCGCACCTGTACCAGAACCGGGAGGCAGTGACCACAGGCGCGATGGTGGAGCTGCCACTGGGGGTGCGCCACCTCCTGGACACCATCCGGGTGTATGGCGCATGAGGATCGGCAAGATGGACCGCCGGCTGCGCATCGAGCAACGCTCGACCAGCCAGGACCCGGTCTACGGTAGCCCGCTGGCTGCATGGACCGAGGTGGCCACCGTGTGGGCGTGGGTGGAAGAGGTGCTGCCCAGCCGCGGCGAGAACATCGCGCAGGGGCTGAACATCGCCACCAGGCCCGCACGGGTGCGAATTCGCTACCGCACTGACGTCACCGCGGCCATGCGCCTGGTCGACGCGGCGCGCGGACGCACCATGCAGATCCTCACGCCGCCTGTCGAGATTGGCCGGCGTGAGGCCCTGGAGATGATGGTGGCGGACTTTTCGACGTCGGGGAACGCCGAATGAGCCGGGAGTTCATGAGCCCCATCGCCGCTGTCCTGTGGCTGCGCAAGCGCCGAATGATTCGCCGCAGGAGATCGCTGTGAGCGGAGAGGTGCGCATCAAGGGCCTGTCGGAACTGCATGCGTTCCTGCAGCAGTTGCCCGAGAAGATGGAAAAAAACGTCCTGCGTGGTGCCCTGCGCGCCGGTGCGCGTGTGGTGGCCAGTGAAGTCCAGCAGCGCGCACCGGTGCGCACGGGCCTGCTGCGCGGCGGCGTCAAGGTCAGTACGGGTGGCAGAGGCGGCACCGTGGTCGCCAAGATCAAGGTGACCGGCAAGCATGCCTTTGTCGCGCCGTGGTTGGAGTACGGGGTGGGCGCGCACCAGATCGCGGCGAAGAAGGGCGGCTGGATGGCCTTCGCTGGCGTGTTCGCGAAGTCCGTGCAGCACCCAGGCATCCAGCCCCGGCCGTTCATGCGTCCGGCCCTGGACTCGCGGGCGCAGGCCGCAGTCGTCGCGGCAGCGGAATACACGAAGAAGCGGCTCGCCACCAAGCACGGGCTGGACACCAAGGACGTGGAGATCGAGGCGCAATGACCACCACCTGGCAGATCACCCCCGAATGGGCCGGCGAGACCGTCGCCGTGTTGGGCTGCGGGCCGAGCCTGACGCGCGAGGCCGTTGGCGCGGTCCGCGATCACGTCTCGCGCGTCATCGTCGTCAACCACGCGCACCGCCTGGCCCCCTGGGCGGACGTGCTGGTGGCGCTGGACGGCAACTGGCCGGACGAACACCGGCGGTTCGCCGGCCGGCGCGTGACCGGAATCGAGGACCCTGACCTCGACGCCAGCTACATCGGCCCGCGCTGGGAGACCGTCACGCTGCGACCCGGGCACCAGGTCGAAGTGCACAACTCGGGCCTGGCCGCTGTTCGGCTGGCTGCCGCACTGGGTGCCGGACGCATCCTGCTGATCGGGTTCGAGCCCGAAGAGAACCGCCGCTGGTATGACGACGAAGTGGACACCGGCGACCGGCCGGCGGACGACCCCTACACGGGCGTGGCCCAGGGCCTGGTGCAGATCACCAAGCAGCTGGCCGAGCAGGGCGTGACGGTGGAGCGCTGGGAGACGCCCAGCAACCCGCCGGCGGTGGCCCCGAAGAAGGGCGGCCGTGGCTGATGCAGTCGGGGTAGTACGGACGTTGCTGGCGGCTCACGGCGCGCTCACGGCGGTCGTGCCGGCGACGTGCATCTTCGCAGGGGTGATTCCGCAGGGGGCCGCCGCTCCGGCGATCTCCGTCATGCACGTGTCGACCGGACGTCCGCAGATGGTGGGCGCGGGCAGCGGCTTGGCGCAGTCGCGAATTCAGGTCACGGTGCACGCCACCACGTACCCGGTGCTGCGTCAGGCACTCGACCTGGTGCGCGCCGCGGTCCCGCGCCGCCCCGGGACGGTGGGCGCGGTCGCGGTGGTGCACGTGCTGCCGGACACCGAGGGCCCCGACTTCACCGATGCCAACGCCAAGTTGTACATCGGCTCGCAAGACTTCGCCGTCACCTTCGTCGACGGCTGACCGATCTCTGGCATTCCGCTTTCACCGGGCGGCGGATGCTTTCACGAGTGTTCGAGCCCGGCACCCCCTACCTGAAAGGAAAGCAACATGGCAGAAGGTACCGTTCTCCAAACGATGGCGGGTGCGGTGGTCGCAATCAGCGCCTCCCTCCCGGCCACCTATGACGCCGCTGGCTACGGCGCCACCGGCATCACCTACACGACCATCGGCCAGGTCGAAGACCACGGCACGCACGGCGTCACCGCCAACGTGCCCACGTTCACTGCGGTGGCTGACGGCGTGGTGCAGAAGTTCAAGGGCTCCAAGAACTACGGCACCAAGACCCTCGTGCTGGGCAACCTGCCCAGCGACGCGGGCCAGGACATCGTCGAGACCGCTGTGGAGAGCCAGAACCGCTACAGCGTGAAGATCACGTACCCCACCCGCACCGGTGAATCGACGGCGGAGATCCAGTACCTCGACGTGCTGGTGACCAAGCGCGAGTACCAGGACGGTGCGGCCGACGCGATCCGCAAGCTGTCCGTCACCTTCGAGGTGTGCCGCAAGCCCGTCGTGGTCGCGGCCACCTGATCACCCGGGCGCGAGCCCAACCCAGGCACCGACCTCGGCTCGGTTCTCCCTTTCGCTGGGGAGGCCGGGCCGGGGCACGGGCACAACTCCAGCGAAAGACCAACCATGCAAGAAGCCCCCGTAGCTTTCAACCTGGCCGACTTCGAGTCGGCCGAGACCGCCACCCTCGAGGTGCTCGGCCCGACTGGCGAGCCGCTGATGTTCAACGGCCATTCCGTGCGCATCGAGCTGTACGGCCCCGGCAGCCAGCAGGGCGTCGAGGCGCAGGCCAAGATGGAGCAGGCCGCGCAGTCGATCGCCATGCAGGCCGCTGTCGCCGCCGGCAAGGGCAAGCCGGCCAAGGACACGGCCGATGAGATGCGCGAGCTGCAGCTGAAGAAGCTCGCTGCGGTCACCAAGACGCTCATCAACTTTCCGGTGCCGGGCGGCCCGCTCGCGCTCTACTCGAACACGAAGCTGGGCTACATCACCCGCCAGGTGGAGCGCTTCCAGGCTGACTGGGCAAATTTTCCCACGGGCTCTTCGCGGACCTGAGCCTGCACGTGCGGCAGCTGGCCTGGCTGAACGCCGCACCCCACCGCGAAGGTGACAAGTCCAGGCCCGTGTCGCGGCTGCAGCGCATGCGTACCGACCGTGCAGACCCGCGCTACATGCCCGAGATGCCCGATCCCGGCGGCGCGGCCTACCTGCTGGCCTACCTGTTCGAGCTAGGCCCAGCCAGCAGCACCGGCATGGGCCCGGCGCCGATCACGCACCACGAGCTTGCAGCCTGGCGTGATCTGACCGGCACCCCGCTGCAGCCCTGGGAGGCGCGATTCGTGCGCGCCCTGTCGCGCGAGTACGTCGCCGAGGCAGCTGCTGCCGAGGACCCGATGCGGCCCGCGCCCTGGAGCACGCAACCGTCGACCGAGCAGCTGCACGTGGTTGCCCGGTCGTTGAGAGACGAGATCGCCGCCATGGCGGCTGACTGAAAGACACCGAAGGCAACCGCATGCTGGCTGGTCAACTCGAATTGCAGCTCTACGCCAACGTCGCCCGCCTCACCGAGGACATGGCGAAGATGGAGTCGGCTGTCAGCGGCAGCCTGGGCCGCTTGGAAAAAGGCGCCCAGGTCGCCATGAACGCCCTCGGTGCGCTCGGCGTGGGCCTGAGCGCGGCCGCCTTTGCCGGCATGGTCAAGGGCGCGTTGGACGCGGCGGACGCGCTGAACAAGCTGCAGCAGCGCACCGGCCTGGCCACTGAGTTCCTGAGTCAGCTGCAGTACGCGGCCAAGCTGGCCGACGTGTCCAACGAGTCGCTGGCCACGTCCATGCGCAAGCTAAACGTCTCCATCGCGCAGGGCCTCGCCGGGGACAAGGAGAAGATCGCGGTGTTTCGCCAGCTTGGCGTGACCACAGCCGATCTGGGGCAAGGTACCGAGGCCGTCATGATGAAGATGGCTGACGCCTTCGCCAAGGCGGGCGACGGGGCCGGCAAGCAGGCCATCTCGCTCGCGCTGATGGGCAAGGCGGGGGATGAAATGATCCCGCTGCTCAACGGTGGCAGCGCCGCGATCCGCGACCTGATGACCGAGGCAGACCGCCTGGGCCTCACCATCGGCCAGGACTTCGCCCGCAAGGCCGAAGAGTTCAACGACAGCCTGACGCGTGTGCAAGCCAGCAGCGGCAAGCTGGCCATCCTGCTGGCCGGTGAACTGGTGGACGCGACGGGCAAGGCCATGAAGGCTTTCGCTGATGCGGCTGTCGAGGGCGGCAAGCTGCACGGCGTCATCGTCGGGCTGAACACGCTGTTCTATGGGGACGACCGGCACCAGGCCAACGTCAAGATCGTCGACGTCACGAACCAGATCGTCGGAACGATGAATGCTCTGGACCGTGCCCGCGTGCGTGCGGCCGAGGCGCGCGAAGTTGACCGGCCGAAGGCTGACGCCGAGGTCACGCGCCTGCAGAAGAAGCTGGGCTACCTGCAAGAAGAGGTGCGGATGCACCAGCGTCAGGCCGAGTCCCTCGACAAGGAAAAGGCCGCTGCAGAGGCAGCTGCCGCCGCTCTCGACAAGGCGCGCAAGGGCAACCAGCTGAAGATGCCGGCAGAAGCCAACAGGGACCTGGAGGAACAGGCCAAGCTGCTGGCCGAGCTCTCCGGCCTGTCGGGCAACTTTGCCAAGGACTGGGCAAGGCTGAACGCGCTCTACGCGCGCGGCGCGATCAACGTCGATCAGCTCACCGAAGCACAGGCCAAGCTGCTGGCCCAGCAACCCTTCTTCAAGGAGAACCAGAAGGCCATCGACGAGCAGACGAAGCAGCTGATCGAGCGGTGGAAGGACGAGGCCAAGGCGGTGGACGATCTGTTCGCTTCCCGCGACAAGCTGTTCCAGCAGGACATCGCCGCCGAGAAGAAGGCCGACGACCTGCTCAAGAGCATCCAGTTCGAGGCTGACGCGCTGACGATGACCAATGCGCAGCGCGAGGTCGCCATTGCCCTGCGCCAGCTCGAAGCCACCGAACTGGACAAGAGCAAGCAGAAGTACAAGGACCTGGCCGTCGCCATCACCCTGGCCGTGGAGCAGCGCGAAGCCACGCGCGAGTCGATCGAGATGTGGCGCAGCATCGACCGCACCGCGCACGACGTGTTCGTGAACATCTTCGAGGACGGCGCCGGCACCTTCAAACGGCTGGGCCAGACGCTGAAAGCCTCGTTGCTCGATCTGCTCTACCAGATGACCGTCAAGCGGTGGGTCATCAGCATCGGGGCAAGCATCGGGCTGCCGGGAGCAGCGTCGGCCGCCAGTGCGCTTGGCGGCGGCTCCAGCATGCTGGGCACGATCGGCAACCTGAGCAGCCTGGCGAACTTCGCCGGCTTCGGCTCCGGCAGCAGCGTGTTCACGCAGTTCGCGACCTCCGGCATTGGTGAGGCGCTGGGCCTGTCGACGACGGTGGACGCCATCGGCGGCATCGGCACGGCCAGCACGGCCATGACCGGTGCCGGCAGCATGCTCGCCGCCGCCGGCCCGTGGGTGGCCGCGGCGCTGGCCATCGCTGCCCTCGCCAAGAACTTCAAGGGCGAGACGCGATCCGGCGGCCAGTACAACTTCGGCAACCTCATCAGCGGCCCCAGTGGCGGCGAGGTCGGCGTGGGCAGCCAGTCGGCCGGCTCGGCTGCGTCGGCAACGGCCGCGATGATCAACGCCACCCTGGCGGCCATCGGCTCCAGCTCCCGCCTGACCAACTTCATGACCGGGCTGGAGACGAGCGAGAAGGGGAAAGGGTTCGCGTACGCCGGCGGCACGCTCTCTACTGGTGGCGCCTTCGGCCAGGGCTGGGGCGCCGCCTTCTCGCAGGACGGCTGGAACAACCGCCGCGGCAACATGACGGCTGAGCAGGCCGTGGCCGCCTTCTCCGAGGAGTTGAAGCAGGCGACCCTGCAGGCGATCCAGGCCGCGACGGACGTGCCCGAGGCCATCGCCAAGCTCGTGCGCGACAAGGACTTCGACAGCATGGCAGCCGCCGAGCTGGACACCACGCTGGCCAGTGTGCAGGCGGTGATCAATGGCGTCGACCAGTTCCGCGCGGCGGTGCAGCTGTTGCCTTTCGCGCACCTGCGTGACCTCACGTTCGACCTGGCGTCCGCCCTGGGCGACCTGTCAGGCGGCATGGACAAGTTCCTGGCTAACCTGTCCACCTACTACACCAACTTCTTCAGCGAGCCCGAGCAGCGCCAGCAGCTGGCGCGCAACATCAGCGCCGTGCTGCGCGCAGCCGGCGCCGATTTCAGTGAGCAGCAGATCCTCGGATCTTCGCGCGCGCAGTTCCGGCAGGTCGTGGAGGCGTTCCAAGGGCGCACCGACCCCGCCGGCCAGGCGCTGTACGCCGCACTGCTGCAGGTGGCCGGCGCCTTCGCCGAGCTGTACCCGGTGGTGGACGAGACCACTACGGCGGTCGAGGACGCCGTCCAGGCCATCACCGACCTGGTCGGTCCCGCTCTGACCGCCCTGGAGCGCGTCGCCGCGATGGAGCGTCAGGCCATCGACGCCCGCCGCCAGGCCGCGCAGGAGCAGGTTGAAGCACTGGCCGCACTGGTCAGCGTCACCGATGCGGCGACCCGCCAGCTCTACGGCCAGGTCGATGCCACGCGCGCGCTATTCGCCGCGCGCGGGCGCGCCCAGGTGGCGCAGATGCTGGCGACGGCACGCACCACCGGCTACATGCCTGCCGCGAGCGAGCTCGACCGGGCGGTGCAGGCTGCCACGGCCGGCATCGACCGGCCCGGCCAGAGCCGGCTCGACGCGGACTTCGAGCGCCTGGTGCTGGCCGGCCAACTGGCCGCGCTGGAGGCCATCGGCAAGCCGCAACTGAGCGAGGCCGAGCAGGCTGTGCGTCTGGCTCAGCAGCAGCTCGAAGCGCTGGCCCAGCAGGTGGACTACTGGCGCCAGGCCATTGCCATCGCGCAGGGCCAGCTGGACGCCACGCTCACCTGGGGCGGCGCGCTGCAGCAGATGGCGGCGGCCTTCGCGGTGCAGTTCGGCCGCGCGCCCGGGGCGGCGCCGGCTTCGGCCGGCGGCACCGGTGGCGGTGCGTCGTTCGGCGGGTCCTCGGGGGCGGGTGGTCGCATGCTGGTCACCAGCCAGGGCATCCCCATCGACCTGGCCGCCTACGCCATGGCGAACCTGGACGACCCCGCGGGCATCGCGGCCTACACGCGCCGGTATGGCGGCACCATGGCCGACCTGGCGGCCGCTGTGGGCAAGCCGCTGGCGGACGTGGAGACCTGGTTCGCTCTGCAGGGCGTGCCTAGTTTCCGGGTCGGCACGCCCTACGTGGCGGCGGACCAGCTGGCGTACCTCCACCAAGGCGAGCGCGTGCTGACGCGAGCGGAAAACCAGGCACAGGCCCTGGGCACCAGCGACGCGGAAGTGCTGGCCGAGCTGCGCGACATGAACCAGCGCCTGTGGCGCCTGGAGAAGCAAGCCACGCGCACCGCCAATGCCGTCAACGGCCTGGGCGAGGCGCCCATGCTCACCGAGGTGGTGACCTGATGGAGACGACATGAGCAGCACACCCTATGTGCTGGTCCCCAAGGTGCCGGAAGACGCCGACGTGACCGCGCCCGTGACGGAGGACAGCTCCACCGCCTGGGCCGCGGGCACGTACAGCATCGGCGACATCCGGCACCGGCCCAGCACGCACCGGAAGTACCGGCGCCTGACGGCCGGCACCGATGGCGCCAGTGACTACCCCGAGGACAACCCCGACGACTGGCAGGACTACGCGCCCACCAACCGCTGGGCGCCCTTCGACTACTACGTCTCCACCGCCAACGAGTCCACTAGCGACATCACCTACACCATCGCGGTGGGCTTCATCAACGCGGTGGCGCTGTATGGCCTGGTGGGCACGAGCTGCACCGTGACTTACAAGGACGCGCCTGGCGGCGCCGTGCTGCACACCGAGACGTTCGCCATCGATGACCGGCCGCCGGGCTGGTATGAGTGGTTCTTCGGCGCGTGGACCAGCACCACCAAGCGCGTGATCACGGACTTGCCCCTCAGCCCGACGGGCGAGCTCACCGTCACCGTCACGGCCGGCGGCGCCGACACCCGCGCGATCGGCGTCATCGCCTACGGCGACCTCACGCCCCTGGTCACGGAAGAGGGCACCGGCACCATCGCTGGCGCGCGCGCCAAGCTGGTGGACTACAGCTACATCCGCCGCAACGACGACGGCTCGCTGGAGATCGTGCGCCGCCGCTCCGCGCGCGACATGACCATCGAGGTCACGGTGGCGCCCGAGGAGTTCAACAGCGCCTTCGACGCCATCGAGCGCGTGCTCGCCGTGCCGGCCTGCTGGATCGGCTCCCTCGACGAAGGGTACGAGGCGCTCAACGTCTTCGGGCTAGGCAACGCCGAGATCGAATTCCGTGGCGTCTCGCACGCCGTCATCCCCGTCACCGTGCAAGGACTCATCTGATGGCAGTCACCGCCCCTCCGTCGCTCACCGCGCCGCCCACCGCGCCAGACCCGAACGACCGCGCCACCTTCAGCAGCCGCGCCTATGCGCTCGTGTCGTGGCTGTCGACCATGGTCACGCAGATGACCAGCGCGCTGAGCAACGTCTACACGAACGCGAGCGAGGCGTACTCGTCGGGGCTGTCTGCCGCCGCATCGGCCGCGGCTGCGAGCGCATCAGCCAGTGCCGCCCTGCATAACCCGGCGACCAACTACGCGACGGGCACGGTGGCGATCAGCAACGTCAACTATCTGCCGTACCGGCGCACGAGCACCAGCCCAGGCGTGGACGCGACGGACCCGGCGAACGACACCGCGGGTCGCTGGGCGCCGGCAGCGGTGTCGCCCATCGTCGTGGCCGACGTGAGCGGCGCGATCGCCGCGCAGGCCTTCGGCTGGTACCGCTTCACCGCGGCCGGCGACCTGACGCTGCCCGCCGCGCCGATGCGCGGCGACGTGGTCTACGTGCAGAAGACCGCAAGCCACACCGTGACGGTGCTGCGCAACGGCAAGCCCATTGGCGGCATTGCCGACGACGCCACGGTCGGCACGGCGGGGATCTGGTACGCCCTGATGTACATCGACGTCACGACGGGCTGGACCCTCGTCGTGAACTGATCCGGGAGACAACATGCCATTCCAACTCGATACCCTGCGGCCCGGCGCGCTGCCGATCCGCAAGGCCACGTACACCAGCGGCACCGGCACGGACACGCTGCTGGCCGTGGGCAACCTGCTGGTGGTCGACCTGCAGGGAGCCGGCGGCTCCGGTGCGGGCGGCCACACCAGCATCAGCGGCGGCGGCGGTGGCGCCGGTGCCCGCGTCCGTGTCGCCTTCGTGGCCACAGCGGCCAGCTATGTCTACGTCGTCGGTGCCGGGGCGGCCGGCGGCGCAGCGAACACGGACGGCACGGACGGCGGTAACTCTGTCTACGGGCCGCTGGTGGCGCAGGGCGGCCGCAAGGGCCAGGCTGCAGTTGGTTCCGGCGCGGGCGGCCTGGGCGGCCTGGGCGGCACCCTCGGGACTGATGGCGGCGGCGGCGGGCGGGGTTCTACCGGATCAACGCCGATGCCTGGCGCTGCACCTGGCCACTCTGCCGAGGTGACCGTCGCCGGTCCGCCCACGCGCAGTGCGGCCGGCGCCACGGTGGGTGGCAACGCTGGCGGTGCGGGTGGCGGCTCCAGCGTCTACGGCCTCGGCGGCGACGGCGGTGCCGGCAACAACGCAGGCGCTGGCGATGTGGGCGTAGCCGGCGCGGGCTTCGGCGCCGGCGGGGGCGGTGGTGGCCGTGGATCCAGCGCTGGCGGTGCGGGCGGTGCCAGCACCGGCGGGCGCATCGAAGTCGAGGAGTACCTGCGATGAGCGACGAACAGCAGCAAGAGCAACCCCAGGTCCTGCGCTATGCGCAGGTGGTCAATGGCGTGGTGGCCATGGTCATCGAGGCTGTGGAAGACCCGGACGGCACCAACGGGCAATGGCTCGCGTGTGGCGATGCCGGGCCAGGCTGGCAATACGACGGTGAATCTTTCACCCCACCGGCTGCGCCGGTGGCCCGCCGGTGGATCACGCGCCTGGCCTTCGACAACAGGTTCACCACGGCGGAATCGGTGCGCCTGGAAATCGCGCAGCTCGACGACCCTGGCGCGTCCATGTCCGCGCGCCAGGCAGCGGCCGCGCTGCGCGCCAGCCAGCGCAAGGTCGACCGCGCCCTGTACATCGACCTGGAGCGCGCCGACACGCGCGCCGGCGTGCAGCAGCTTGAGGCGCTCACGCTGCTCGAAGCCGGCCGCGCGGCGCAGATCCTCGACGCCCCCATCCAGCCTGAAGAGGTCTATCACCCATGAGCCTGCTACTCACTCGCCTGGGCCGCGGCCGCGCCACCTGGGACCGCCGCTACAACCCCAGCCTGGTCATCGACATTGCCCGCGCCGGCCTGGCCGACATGGTGCGCGGCGCCGCACTCACCTACAGCCGCGCCAGTGCCGCATGGGCCTTCGACAGCAGCGGCATCCTGCGCCAGTACGAGAGCGGCGTGCCGCGTATCGTGCCGAGCCCGGTGGGCGTGATGAGCGTGCTGTCGGAGCCTCAGAGCACGAACAAGTGCACCAACTACAACGCGAACCCCACGGACTTAAGTGGTGTGACCAAAGCGGGAGACGCTTCAGCCACCCTCTCGGTGGTGTCCGACGCCGCTGCCCTAAGCGCAGCCGGGCTGTCCGGGGTGTGCTCTCTCGGAAATGTTATCAAGTTGGACAACTCCGCAGGGACAACTACCGCTTGGGTCTCCATCAACGGCAACACCGGCAATACGAATGACCACACGCTAAGCGTTTTCGCCCGTGGGTCAGGCAACTTGGCATTGCGCACGGGCTTCACGCTGCCGAACGGATGGGGGCCATATGCGCTCACCAGCCAGTACGTCAGATATTCAGCCTCACAGTCTGCTGGCTTAGCAGGCGGGGCGAAAAGTTCCACAGACGTGATGTGGGTGCAGGCCACGGCCGGCTCGATCGTGTACTTCGTGCTCAATCAGTGGGAGGAACAAGCGTTCGTTACCTCGCCCATCGTCGTGGCGGGCTCGCAAGTCACCCGTGCCCGCGATGAACTGCTGGTGCCGGCATCGTTTGCCGCAGGGGGGGCATATAGCGAATGGATGGACTTCGTCCTTCAATCGCAGGCGACAACAGCATCGGCGCTGATCGGTGACGACGCGTCTGTGCGCAACCTCGGCATCACGTCCGGTTTAGCTCTGCAAGCCAGCAACGGGGCCGTCGGTCTTGCCACCGGCAACACCTACACGCTCAATGCGCGCGGCCGTGCGGCAATGGCTGCGGATTCTTCTGGCCGTGCCATCGTCCTGAATGGCTCCGCGGTGGCTTCCGATGCAAATACACAGACGGCAATCGCACAGCGCCGACTGGGCTTCATCACGGCAGGAAGTGACTCGCAAAAGGGCGTGCTGTACCTGCACGGCTACCGGCTCTTTAACACGCGCCTCTCCAACGCCGCCTTGCAGGCCCTGACATCATGACGCCCATCTACCTACGCTTCGCCTCGGAAGCCGAGGCCCTGGGCGCCCTGGAAGGCGCCGCCTACGCCGCCCGCGACAACATCGGCACGCTGTACCTGCCCGCGCCGTCCGAGGACGCCGACCCTGTGCCGCTGGAGGGCTGGCACGTCAACCTCATCGTCGACGGCGATCTGCCCGAGGCGCTCGTGCCATTCGCGGTGGTGCCACACGCGCCACAGCGGCGCTTCGCGGGGTACTGACATGGACGCAGCCATCATCATCCTCGTCATTGTGGCCCTCGCAGTGGTGGCGCTGATCGCGAACCGCGGCGACCGCGACCCAGCGCCCACGCCCTGGCCATCGGCCACTGTCATCAGCGCCAGCGACTCTGCCGGCGGCTGGTACGACGTCGACGCCGAGGTGCTTCGCCACATGGAGCCCGACCCCGTGCAGATGATCAACCAGGCCGGCCCTGTGCAGTGCGTCAACTGGTCGATCAACGGCCTGCGCCTGGCGGAGCTGATGCGCGGTGGGTCGGTGGCGGACGGCGTGGGCCGCGACGGACGGCAGGGCCTGACGGTGCTGCCGCTGCGCGAGCAGCTGGTTCAGATGGCCACGCCCATCGTCATCGTGGGTGCGTGGATGAACGACGCGATCCGCACGGACCTGCCGGCTGACGACTTCCGCCATCTCGTGCGCGAGTGCATCGCCGAGTGCGCGGCCGCCGGCAAGCACCTGGTGCTGCGCGGGCAACAGGGCTTCGTGGAGTCGCCGATCGTCACGCCCGTGGCGTTGCAGCGCATCGCCCAGTTCGGCGAGATCCTGCGCGAGGAAGCCCGCGCCGCCGGCATCACGTTGCTCGATCCCTTGCTCGCCGGTCCGCCGGAAATCTGCAGCGACGGCCTGCACGGCACCGAGGCCTACATGCGCCGCATCGCCGCTACGCTGGCCGTACAGCTGCAGGCCGCCGCGCTGCGGTACCAAGGGAGCCAGGCATGAAGGTCGCGCTCTACAAGGGCCCCGCCACGGACTGGCGGCACAAGGTGGCTCACTGGGCCGTGTGCGTGGCCACGCGCAGCCCGTACAGCCACTGCGAGCTGGTCATTGGTGGCGTCTGCTGGTCCGCCAGCGCTCGCGACGGCGGGGTGCGGGGCAAGGTCATCGATCTGCAGTCCGGCCGCTGGGACGTCTTCCCCATCGAAGGCGATGAGGCCGCCGCCCTGGCCTGGTTCCGCGCCCATGACGGCCAGCGTTACGACTGGGCGGGCGTGGCGCGCTTCGCGCTGCCCTTCTTGCCGAACGGTTCCGACCGCTGGTTTTGCTCCGAAGCGCTGGCCGCCGCCCTTGGCCGCCCGCGGCCTGAGCGATCCATCCCGCACGACTTCGTGCCCCACAACTACGCCGCCTGAAGGAGGGCCGCAGCATGCAACAGACCACCCACGACACGACTATTGCCAGCGGCGCGAGCCTGAGCGCTGCCGTGGTGCTCGGCCCGCATCGGGCCGTGGCCATCGTGATGCCATCCGGTTGGACGGCCGCCAGCTTGACGTTCGAGGTGAGTGTCGACGGCGGCACGACGTACAAGCCGCTCTACGACGTCTACGGGCAGGAGTACACCGTCCCCGCCGGCGCTGCGCGGACGATCCTGCTGCCCCCGTCGGACTTCGCCAGCTTCAACGCCCTGAAGGTCAGGTCTGGCAGCGCGGGCACACCGGTGAATCAAGGAGCCGACCGCACCCTGCAGGTTGCCTCGGTCTTTCTCTGACCCGGAGGCGCCCATGAGCGACAGCGATTCCTCGGACGAGAACGAAGCCACAGGCCGCCTGCCGCGTGTGGTGGTGGACTTCAAGATCCCCCTGCCGTGGCTGTTGGCCGCGGCTGGCTCGATCTTCTGGGGCCTGATCGGCATGTGGTTCAATCTGGCCGCCCTGGGCGAGTCGGTCGCTGAGCTGCAGATCGCGGTGAAGGCCGGCACAGCGACGACCATCCAGTACGCGAGCGAGCAGACGATCATCAAGTACCGGCTGGAGAAGCTGGAAGCTGAGCGAGATAGGGTCAGCAAATGAGGCTCATCCAAGACTGGAAGCGCGTGCTGCGGCGCGCGTGGAGCGTGAAGTTCAGCTTGTTGGCCACGGCGCTGACGGGCGTGGCCGCCGCGCTGCCCGTGTTCATGGACCGGGTTCCGCCGACGTGGTTCTTGCTGCTGTGCACCGTCGTCCCGCTGGCCGCCGCCGTGGCGCGATTGGTTGACCAGCCGAAGATGCGCGATGAGCCGTAACCGCATTGCAATCGGGGCGCTTGCCCTGTCTGCCGCTGGCCTCGTCGGCATGTGGCAGCACGAGGGGTGGACCGAGCGCGCAGTGATCCCGGTGAAGGGCGACGTGCCCACGGTCGGCCCGGGGCTGACCCGGCGCGAAGACGGAACGCCCGTGCAGATGGGCGACACGATCACGCCCCTGGACGGCGCCCGGCGCTCGCTGGCGCACATCCAGCGCGACGAGGCGGGATTGAAATCCTGCGTGACAGCGCCGCTACACCAGGCAGAGTATGACCTGCTCGTGGACCACGCATACCAATACGGCGTCAAGGCCACATGCGGCAGCACGGTGGTGCGCAAGGTCAACGCGGGCGACTATGCGGGCGCGTGCGAGGCGTACCTAGCCTGGCGTTTCGTGGCTGGCCGTGACTGTTCGCTGCCTGGTTCCGGGTGTCGGGGCGTCTACCTGCGCTCGCAGGCGCGGCGCGACAAGTGCATGGCGGTGCAGTGATGTTCGCCCTGCTCGATCCCCGCGTGTGGCTCGTGGCTCTGGCGCTCGTCGGCGCCGCAGCCGGCATCGGCTACCTGCGGGGCCGCTCCGATGGCGCCGAGTCGGTCACCGTCAAGTGGAAGCTCGCGCAGGCCGAGACGGACCGCGCCGCACGCGCCCAGCAAGACCGCAACCGCGACCTGCAGCGCCAAGCCGAGCTGCGCTACACGGTGCAGGCCGAGACGCGCGACCGATTCCTGACCCAGACCATCCTGGAGATCCGCCATGAAGCCGCGCCTCTTGCTGCCTGCCCTGTGCCTGATGCTGTCCGCGTGCGCCTCAACGCCGCCGGCCGCTGTGCCGGTGGTGATCCCCCCGCCGCCTGTGGCGCTGGTGAGCCGGTGCCCGTGGCCCGCTGACTTGCCGGAGGGCGCCACCTCGCGCGATCTGGCCGAGTGGGTGGTGTCGTGGATCGGCGCGACTGGCTGCGAGCGGTCGAAGCGGCAGGCTCTGGTGGACGCATGGCCGCGATGACCCCGCGCCAACTCGCTGAAGAGATCGAGCGCGCCTACGACGCCCGCGACCGCGACGCGCTGCACCGCTACGTGGCGCGCTTGGTCATCCTGGCCAGTGCCCGCGTCGAGCCGACGCAGGAGGATCCACCGCCGGCGCCGCGCGCGAGCCTGGAGCCTTCGGACTAGCTTGTGGAGTCCTCTCGCTTCACTCATAGCCCATCCTCGACATTGGCGAGCATCCCGGAAACTTGCTCGAT